>JAUNQK010000065.1 GCA_030536235.1 Bacillota bacterium | reverse complement strand
GCCGAAGATTATCCAATTGTACAACATGTTTTAGAATATAGAACTTTATCAAAGTTAAATAGCACTTACGTTGAAGGTATGAAACCTTTAATTGATTCTAACGGCAAAGTGCATCCGCACTTCAATCAAAATGTAACTGCAACTGGAAGACTTTCTTGTACAGAACCTAACCTTCAAAATATTCCGGTTAGAGAAGAAGAAGGAAGAAATTTAAGAAAAGCATTTGTAACTGATGGCGATGAGTATGTTTTAATTGGTGCAGATTATTCACAAATTGAGCTTCGAGTTATGGCGCATATGAGCGGTGAAAAAGCTTTGATTAAAGCGTTTAATGATGGCCATGATATTCATGCTGAAACTGCATCTAAGGTATTTGATGTCGATCTTGACGATGTAACTCTGCAAATGAGAAGTAATGCAAAAGTCGTTAATTTTGGAGTTATTTATGGCATGAGCAGCTTCGGATTGGCAGACGAACTTACAATTAGCCGCTGGGAAGCTGAGAAATATATTAAAGATTACTTTGCAAAATTTAAGAATGTTAAGAAGTATCTTGATTCTTGCATTGATAAAGCTAAAGAAGATGGCTTCGTTGAAACATTATTTGGACGTAAACGCCAGATTCACGAAATTAATGCAAGCCAGTTTATGGTTAGACAGCTTGGCGAACGTTTAGCAATGAATAGCCCAATTCAAGGAACAGCTGCAGACATTATTAAGATTGCTATGATTAATGTTTATAATGCATTAGCAAAAGAATGCCCGGAAAGTAAATTGATACTTCAAATTCATGATGAACTTATCGTTCATGCTAAGCTTAAAGATGCAGAAAAAGTTAAGGCAATCTTAGAAGAAAACATGAAGGGCGCAGCTAAATTAAAGGTTGAGCTTGAAATTTCTTCAGAAGAGGGAAGGAACTGGTTCGAACTGAAATGATTATTGGTATTACTGGCGGAATCGGAACAGGTAAATCTACAGTTTCTTCTGTATTAAGAGATTGTGGCTGCACTGTTATTGATGCAGATGCTATATATAAAGAACTCGTTATGCCTGGCATGCCACTTTTACAAGAACTGACAGATGCTTTTGGCGAAGACATTTTATATGATGATGGTTCGTTAAACACTGTTAAGCTATCGCAGAAGGCGCTTGGTACACCGCTTCTCAATGAAATTACACATAGCGCAATTTCAAAAGAAATTTTTAAGAGAATTGACGAAGCGAAAACAAAAGATGTTTATCTGGATATTCCACTTTTATTTGAAGCAGGTTTTGATAAACATTGTGATGTAATCTGGATGGTTACAGCAAAGCTTGAAACAAGAATTAAACGAGTTATGTCTCGTGATGGTATAAGCGAAGAAGAAATTCTAAGAAGAATTAATCTTCAAATGAGCGACGAAGAAAGAGCCGCAAAATCAGATATTATAATTAATAATGATTGTTCTCGTGAACAATTAGTACCAATTGTAAAGGATTTAATCAATGGCAAGACTAACTAAAGAGCAAAAAGCTAAAATTAAAGAAGAAGCTGAAAGAAAGCAAGCCGAGATTGCAAGAAAAAAAGAAATTCATGACGAGATAATTTCTGTAATTATTATTGCGATAGGAGTTTTCTTTGCAGTTAGCCTTCACACATCAAGTACTGGTGCAGTAGGTGAAGTAATTCAAAAAGTTTTGTTTGGGTTATTTGGAAGAATTGCCTATGTATTCCCATACTATATGATTATCTACGGAATACTAAACTTTGCGCAAAAGACTGCATATATATCTTGGCGTTCGGTATTATTCTTCGTAGTACTGTTCTTCTTGATTGCAACTGTTAATGCAACATTTTATCCAACAGCTATTATTTCTTCATTTAAATCATTAAAACCAATTTATGCAGCCGGAACATCTAAAGGCGGAGTAATTGGTATGGTTATTGCGAGTTATTTAATTAAACTTGTTGGAAAAACCGGAACATATATTATTTGCGCAGCAGGAATTATTATTTCTTTATTATTTGTAATTAATACACCTATTTCGGCTTTATTCGATAAGATGAAGATTAAGGCTCAAGCTCGCAAAGCTGCAGCTGCTGAAGCTTTAGCTAAGTTTGATGAAGAAGCAAAACAGGTAACTGTTGATGATATAAAAGAAGAGATTGCACAAAAAGAAAAACTCAACCAGATTCAACATATTGAAAGTGTTAAAGAAATTCCAGAACCTGAAATAATAGAAACAGTTGAACCTGAATTACAAATAGATACTCTTCCGGAGTTCAATATTGAAGTTGAAACCCCTCAAGAAAAATTAAGTGATAACAAAAAGAATATTATGAACATGTTTAGTGAT
This sequence comes from Bacillota bacterium, assembly GCA_030536235.1. Classification (GTDB taxonomy): domain Bacteria; phylum Bacillota; class Clostridia; order Peptostreptococcales; family Anaerovoracaceae; genus UBA1764. The sequence continues at coordinate 2,817 of JAUNQK010000065.1, read as the reverse complement.
GATAATATTCTTGGTCGTGATGATAGAACGAAGTCTTCTGGTTATGGCTTAGATGGAACTATGCCTAAGAATACAGGTATGGGTCTTGATGGTGATAAAAAGGTTGATTTATCTCCGATGCAACCAATGGGTGCAAATGCTATGAAGGCGCAGATGTTCCCAGACGAAAACTATAATGTTCATAAGGCTGGTGCTAAGTATAAGTTCCCACCTATGAGCTTACTTTCAAAAACAAAGCCTGGCAAAGTTGCAAGTGATCTTAAAACTCGTGCTGAAATGCTTGAAAGAACTCTTGAATCTTTTGGAGTTGATGCAACAGTTACTAATGTTACTCAGGGGCCTGCTGTAACAAGATTTGAAGTTACTCCGGCAGCAGGAGTTAAGGTTTCAAGAATCACGAACCTGCACGACGATATAGCATTAAACTTAAAAGCAAAAAGTTTAAGAATTGAAGCACCTATTCCGGGGAAGTCTGCAGTTGGTATTGAAGTTTCTAATGACAGCATTGATATGGTTGGAATTAGAGAGATACTTGATTCTCCTGAATTTAAAAATGCAAAATCAAAGATTACTATGGGTCTTGGTAAATCTATTGCCGGCACACCAATTGTTGCTGATTTAAAAGATATGCCACATTTGCTTATTGCAGGTAGTACAGGTTCTGGTAAATCAGTTTGTATTAACAGTATCATCATGAGTATTCTTTATAAGGCAACTCCTGATGAAGTTAAATTGATTTTAATTGATCCTAAGGTTGTTGAATTCCAGGTATATCAGGGAATACCACATTTACTTATCCCTGTTGTAACTGAACCTGGTAAAGCTGCTGCTGCGCTTGGTTGGGCAACAACTGAAATGGATGAGCGTTATAAAAAGTTTAGTGTTGAAAATGCGCGCGATATGCAGTCTTACAATGAGACAGTTATCGCAAATGGTGAACCTGAAAAAGTTCTGCCACAGATTGTCATTATTATTGATGAGATGGCCGATCTTATGGCTGTTGCACAAAATTCAATTGAAACTTATGTTAATAGACTTGCTGCAAAGGCACGTGCAGCCGGAATCCATTTGATTATTGCAACACAAAGACCTTCAGTAAATGTTATTACTGGTACTATTAAATCTAATGTTCCTTCAAGAATTGCATTTGCTGTTAATTCTCAAGTTGATTCTCGAGTAATTCTTGATATGACTGGCGCAGAACACTTAATGGGTAAGGGCGATATGCTTTATTTACCTCTTGGCGGAAGTAAGCCAACTCGTGTACAAGGTTGCTTTGTTTCTGACGAAGAAGTACAAAGCGTTGTTAATTATGTAATTAAAAATTCCGGTACTGCTGATTATGACGAAAGTGTTAACACAGCACTTAATAAGACTGGTGTAAGCAGTAGCGCAAATCAGGGTGACGAAGACGACGAGCTTTTCGAAGAAGCTGTCAGCTTTGTTGCACAAGGAAGCCAAGCTTCTGTATCTTCGCTTCAAAGAAGATTTAGAATTGGCTATAACCGTGCTGCAAGATTAATTGATGATATGGAAGCGCGCGGAATTGTAGGGCCAGCTGATGGTAGCCACCCTCGTAAGGTTTTGATTACTCCGGCAGATTTAGGGCAAGCAGAAGGTGCTGCTAACGATGAAGTTGATTTCTAATGAAAGTTTATATTAAAACACTTGGTTGTGATAAAAATACTTGTGATAGCGAGTTCATAAAAGGCGGGCTTTTAGCAGTTGGTAATAAAGTTGTTGAAGACCCATTAAAGGCTGATGTTATGATTGTAAATACTTGCGGCTTTATTAAAGATGCAAAGGTTCAATCAATTGAAGCTATTTTAGATCTTGGCGCAATTAAAACAGATTCTCAGAAACTGATTGTAACTGGTTGTCTTTCTCAGCGTTATGCTAAAGAGCTTGCAAAAGAAATGCCCGAAGTTGATTCTTTTCTTGGCGTAAATGATTACAACAAATTACTTGATGTAATAAAAAGTGATGAAAGATTTATTTTAAATTCTAAAGCAAGTAAATGCTATGAAGAGTTTGGTGTTCGTGCAAAATCAAACGGTGAGTGGGTAGCTCCACTTAAGATTAGTGATGGTTGCAAGAATGTTTGCTCTTATTGTGCTATACCATATATTCGTGGCGGTTATAGATCACGTGATAGCAAGCTTGTTATTGAAGAGGCAAAAAAACTTGCAGCCGAAGGCGTTAAAGAGTTGTTAATCGTAGGCCAAGATGTAACTGCTTATGAAGATTTACCAGGGCTGCTTCGCAAGCTTTGTAAAATTGATGGCATTCATTGGATTCGTTTAATGTATTGCTATGAAAATGAAATTACCGATGATTTAATCAAGGTAATTAAAGAAGAGAAGAAAATTGTTAAGTATATTGATATTCCGCTTCAGCATTATTCTGATAAGATATTAAAATCCATGAATAGAAGAAGCACAAGTAAATCAATTACTAATACACTTGCTAAACTTAGAAAAGAAATTCCTGATATCAAAATTAGAACTACATTTATTGTAGGTTATCCTGGCGAACATAAAGAAGATTTTAATATGCTTTATGATTTTGTTCGCGAAACTAAGTTTGATAGACTTGGCGTGTTTACTTATTCAAAAGAAGAGGGCACACGTGCGGCTAAGATGCCAGGACAAGTTAAAGAAGATGCTAAGCTTAGAAGACAAGATAAAATTATGGAACTTCAAAGATCTATTTCACTTTCTCATAACCAAGAGTTTGTTGGAAAGACAATCGAAGTTTTAGTTGAAGAAATGGATGAACCTGGAGTATATATCGGAAGAACTGAATATGACGCTCCGA
>JAUNQK010000064.1 GCA_030536235.1 Bacillota bacterium | reverse complement strand
ACGAATAAATCACCTAATGAAGCCCAGTATTTACCTAATTCTTCATCGTTCTTTGATTCGCCTTTTTCATATCTTGTATTTTGCATTAATACAACTTCGCCATTGTTCATATTGGCAATAGCGTTTTCAAGTTCTTCACCTCTAGTTGCATTAGCGAATGTAACCTTATTATTTGGTAAGTATTCTTGAAGTTTTCTTGCAACGATAACCATATCGTTTTTCTTCTTTAATGCTTCGATTTCTTCTGGAGTCTTCTTATAATCAACTTTTCCTAAGTGAGAAAGAAGAATAACCTTTGCATCATGTTCTAATAAATACTTAATTGTAGGTAAAGCAGCGACGATTCTATTATCATCAGTAATCTCTTCACCTTTATGAGGCACGTTAAAATCAACTCTAACGATGACTTTTTTGCCTGCTACTTCTAAATCTGTTACTAGCTTTTTAGCCATATAAAAACCCTCCTATTTACGACATAATTATAGCATGTTATACACTCTTGTTATGTAATTCAAAAGAAAACCCTACATTTTGTAGGGTTAGCTTTCATTTACTTCTTCTCCTCGTCTTCTTTTGCTTTATATCGACGATCTTTATCAGAATATTTACAAGCAACAAACACCGCTCCCACTAGAATAAGTGCTATATCTGAAACTTTTCCAACAACCCTTGAAAAATTATTAACTACAAAGCCATATACAAAATAGTCAACTATAGAAAGAACAATTAATAAAACGATTACAGTGGATGAATTCTTCTCTCCAAAATCTTTACTAAAAGCTAAAGCTACAAATACAATATTACAAATAGCACTAATCAATAAAGAAAGATAATCACTCTTAACTTGTTTAATAATATTCATCATAATGGAAATTAAATAATATATTGATGCAAGGAACATATACATTTGATAATACTTTCTAGCATCTTTTGAGTATCCTTTAGCAGCATACAATAAACCAAAACAAAATGTTGCAATAAGGCAAATAAGAATAATATTGTTTTCAAAACCTCTTCCAGGAATAAAAAGTTTAATAATATTTAGGACTAAGATAGTTAAAATAACAATAACATTTATTATTTTAATGACATTCAAATTCTTTTTAACAATATTCATCTTAACACCTCCATCTTGTTTCAACTTATTTCTCTTCAACTACTATATCATCTTTTTTCCTTTTTGTTTTTTCTTCTATGCCATATTCTTTACATTTTTGGGCATATTCTTTTTCAGCAGCATTTAATTCTGCCAAAATTTCATCTAAACTTTTCATATGCAAAACCTCAACAAACAAAATTGTACCATAAAATAGTAAAATTATATTATGTATTTAAAAGCCGAAATCGACAACACAATCACAATTGAAAAATCTAAATTCATCACATACATAAAAAGAGTAAAAAACGAAGATGAATATAAAGATTTTTTGTTAAAAATAAGAAAAAAGCACTACGACTCAAGCCATATTTGCAGCGGTTTTGTTTGTCATAATATCAAAAGATCTTCTGATGATGGAGAACCTTCTGGAACTGCTGGAGCACCAATACTTAATGTATTAGAGAGAAACAGCCTAGATGAAATATGTGCTCTTGTCGTAAGGTATTTTGGTGGTATCAAATTAGGAACTGGTGGATTAACTAGAGCCTATTCTAATTCGATAGTTGAAGCTTTAAAAAAGGCTAAATTTGTTGAAGAATATGAATACAACAAATATGAATTAATAATTTCATATGAATTAGGAAACAAGATTGATTATTTCTTGTCATCGCAAACAGTTTTGTTATCTACTAAATACGATATAAATATAACTTATACTTTTTGTAGCAACGATATAAACATCGTTGAAAAAGTATGCGAATATACTAAAGGGATAAAGCCTATCAATATAGGCAAACAAAAAATAGAGAAAGATGCTACAATAAATCTATGAATTACGAGCAGGTTTTGACATATGTATATATCGGTTTAATAGCTATTGTTTTAATTCTTTTAATAGTTTTAGCAGTCGAAAAACACAAGGCTAAAAAGTCATTGTGGCAAGCAAAACAAATAGGCAAGCAAGTAAGAGATAATATAGATATCGCAAATCAAAAAACTGATGAAATAAAAGACAATTTAGCTGATAGTCTTCCACCAATATTAGGATTCTTGGCTATCACAACAACATTAAAATTATTTAGGAAAAACTATAAGAAAACTAAGTCAGTAAAATCAGCAGCTGAGAAGACATATATAAAACGTATGAAACCAGTTAAGAAAGCTGCCAAAATATATTTAGGAATATAAGCAGATTAAATGTCCTCACCCCAATTCAATCTTATGCGAATTGGGGTTTTAATTAGATCTGCATTTATATAAACATTAAAACAATGCAATTATATTTAAAAAATACCACCAAAGGGAGATTTAAAGTGGTATTTTTATAGTGCTTATTTCAGCAAATCTTTAATTAATTCTTGATAATGTTTAATATTCTTCTTGTCGTTTAAGTTTTCGTATATTTTAATTATCAAAGAGTATTTTTCTAGCAATACATTCTTGCTTAGACCTGGATCTTTTATTTCTTCTAACAAAGCGTCTAAATAACTAACGTCTTGTTTGATGATAATGTCATAGAGTGTCTTACATTTTTTATATGTATATTCATTACAATTATCATTTACATACGTTAAGTATTGAAGCGCTTCGTTTTTCTTGTGATTAGTAACATAATAGCCAAATGCTTCTTCGTAAAAAACTTGTTTTTGTTTTTTATTCATATTAACGTTATTTTTTATAAACAATATTTGGCTATCTATTTTATTATCCTTTTTCTGCATCTTATATACATTTAATTTCAAATATTCACTATTAAACACTCCTAATGCACGAATAGTTTTCTTTTGATTTATTAGCTCTTCGAATTTTGAAAACTCTTTTTTTGATATTAGCTCATACAGTTTATTTAGAGCTTTTTTGCGCGAAATTCGCTCAATAATTATTTGTCCAATAAACAGTGCAACTAAAACCAAAAGGATAATTATAGCTTTATTCATTTTTATAGCTCGTCTTCCTCAATACTTTTCTTTACAGTAAACAGACCAATTTGTTGTTTCCCTGTTTCAATCGCTTCATTTACCATGTCATCTAATGAATCTGAAAAACTCATTTTTGTTGATAATTCAAGAAGCATTGCGGCATTGACGCCATATACAAGTCTTATTTTCTGATTTGACACAGCTTTTTTTATCGCTACATTAAATGGCGTACCATTTAATAGATCCGTAAATAGTATTATTCCTGAGCAATTGCTTAGTTTTTCAATAGCATTGTCTATCTTTGATTCTAACGAATCTGGAGAATCGCTTTTTTCAAAATCAATAGCTATAATGTTGTCGACATTTCCAATAATAAGATTTAAGTTTGATTCTAATCCTGAAGCAAAATTTCCATGACCCGTAACAATAATTCCAATCATTGCAAAACTCCTTCCTTAATCAATATATCTTCTATTTCACTTATATTCTTAATAACATAATCTGCTTTTGATACATCTAACTGAAGAAAATCATCATAACGCCCAACGACTGTCATGCCAGCTCTTTTTCCTGCCTCTATGCCGTTTGGAGAATCTTCAACAACTAAACATTCATCAGGGTTTATTCCAATTACTTTTGCTGTATGTAAATAAATCGTTGGATCAGGTTTGTGTGATCCTAAATCTCTGCCAGATATAACGTATTGAAAGTATTTTTCCAGACTACCATCATGGAGCATACTTGAGACATACGCGTATGGCGAGTTAGAGGCTATAGCTGTTTTAATTTTCCCGTGTACTTTTTCTAAAAGTTTATATATTTCTGGATAAACTAATTCACTAGCAACATAGGGATGAGCAAGTATATATTCTTCTAATTTATATTTAGCTTCTTCGTATGAGATATTTAGTACCTTTTGCATGTACTTGTAATTGTCAATATCAGTTGTTCCTACTAGAGCCTTAACTTCATCGATATTTGGTTTTTCTAATCCATTTTCCTTCAAAAATTTAATATTATCTTTAACACTTTTGTTTTCACTATCAATAATTACACCGTCAAAATCAAATATAATACCTTTTATCATTAATTTAAACAAGTTGACTTCCAGCAATGGAAGTCAACTTAATGTTATTAGTATTCAACGATTTGATAGTATCTTCTAGTAGAATGATTCTTGCCAGAGAAATCCATCATATATTCAGCAAACAAATCTTCAATACATACTGTTAAAATTATTGGAGAAATGTATTTGCGGAATTTCTTACTAATACCTTTCATTTCGAATTTAGCTGTATCAATAACCCATAGTTTGCCACTTGCATACTTTTGTAAGAACTTAAGACAACGTTCATCCATAGGACGAGATTCATCTTCGCTCATCAACATTACAATGCTCATGTCATCTTGGACTATTTCTAAACAACCGTGGAAGAATTCACCAGAATTCATTGCTTGAGTTTTTTGACGGAATAATTCTTCTGCAACATCAGCAGAATACTTCAATGCTTCACCATAATTGATGCCACTATAAATCCATAGTTGGAAATCTTCATCAAAGTACTTTCTTGCATATTCCTTAGCTTCATCTTTGAAATTATCTACAACTTCAACTAAGCCAGCAGGAATATTAGCTATTTCGTTTGCAAATTCATCGTAGTCTTCAAAATCTCCGTGATTCTTTAATAATCTAAAGATTAAATAATACATAGGCAAGAATCTAATTGGTTCAGAGAACTTATCAATTAAAATCTTATATGTTACATTATTAGCCACTGGTGTATTGTCTATCATTACAAAGCCAACAGTTGGAATATTATGCGCTTTACAATATTCTGATAGTTCAACACTCTCTTTCATTGTTCCAGTTTTTGCCATAATAACTACTAATGATTTTTCATTTAAACAGCTATAATTTGAATACATCAATTCAGCAGCTTCTTCAGCATAAGCAGGAATATTTGAAAGCTTTCTAATAATGCGTGGAAAATGACAAATAGTTGTAATTGAGCCGCCAGATCCTGCAAAGAAAATGTTTTCAAATCCATTACGTGAAATCTCATCAGCTACTTTTTCGACATTCTCTCTTTCTTTAACTGCTAAGTTTCCACGTTCAATAATGAGTTTTTTTAAATCTTCTTCATTA
>JAUNQK010000014.1 GCA_030536235.1 Bacillota bacterium | reverse complement strand
TCCGGTTCATACCCGGAAGGTCGGTGGTTCGACTCCACTCGCCGCTACCATTTTTATTTTGCGGAGGTTCTTTGATGAGTGCCGACGCAGTTAATTTGCCGGAAGGTATAGACAGGTTGCGACAGTTCTTTGATGAGTGCCGACGCAGTTAATTTGCCGGAAGGCAAGGAGTGCGAGGGGCGAGTCGAAACGCGCGTGCTAAGCACGCAAGTGAGCGAGACCCGAGCGACGACGAAGCATGGCGGCAAATTAACAAGTACGGTGGGTGTCGTCAAGCGGCCTAAGACCCTGGGTTGTGGCTCCAGTATACGTGAGTTCGAATCTCACCACCCACCCCAAAACAATTTAATGACGGGGCGTCTTTTATAGGGGTATCGCCAAGTGGTAAGGCAGTGGATTCTGATTCCACCATCCGGGGGTTCAAATCCCTCTACCCCCGCCATTTTGGTGGCATAGCCAAGTGGTAAGGCACGAGTCTGCAAAACTCTGATCCCCAGTTCAAATCTGGGTGCTACCTCCAAGAAAAAACTCCGAAAGCAATGCTTTCGGAGTTTTATTATGCTTAAACTATGAATTAAATAACGAACTGTGAAATATAATCTCTTGTAAGAACAAGTGACTTAAGAACCTTTTCTTCAGTTCCTTCAAATGCCTTATCTTCGATTTCCATGCAAGCAAATCCGTCATAACCTATATCAGTTAAAGCAGAAACAAACTTGCCCCAATTTACATCTCCAAGGCCAGGAAGCTTTGGTGACATATATTCAAGAGGGTAAGCCATGATACCAACTTGATCCATTTTGTCCTGATAAAGCTTAATGTCTTTGAAGTGAACATGGAAAATCTTGTTCTTGAATTCATAAATAGGTTTAACATAATCAATCTGCTGCCATACAAAGTGAGATGGATCATAGTTAATTCCAAGGTATTTTGAAGGTAAAATCTTGAATACTTCTCTCCAAATTGCAGGTGTTGTCATTAAATTCTGTCCCCCTGGCCACTGGTCAACACCAAAGAGCATTGGGCAGTTTTCAATAGCAATTTTAACCTTTAATTCTTCAGCAAGCTTGATGATTGGTGGCCATACCTTCTTTACGAGCTTTAAATTCTCTTCAACTGTAAGATTTTGGTCACGGCCAATAAAGGTAGTTACCATATTAACCTTAAGCTTTGCAGAAGCCTTAATAACAGTCTTTAAATGTTCAACATTAGCTTTTCTTTTAGCAGGGTCTGCATCCATAGTATTTGGATAGAAGGCTAAAGCTGAAATTTTGATTCCGGAATCCTTGGCATAATCTAATATATGTTTAGCATATTCGTCGTCTTTAAGTACTTTTGCTACATCGATATGGCTAACTCCGGCATAGCGGCGTTCTGCCTTGCCCTGTGGCCAGCAAGCAACTTCGGCACATTCAAGGCCTAAATCGGACATAATATCCATTGCTTGTTCGTAGTCATATTTGTCAAGAATTGCAGTTACTAAACCTAATTTCATAGCGTTTTCTCCTTAAATATATAGCTATCAATATAGTTCTTTATAATTAATAATTTACTCTAAAAACAGGCATTTTTCAAGGATTTTGGCCACCTTGACATTATAATAGCAGGTTTGTTAAAATTATAGTAATTTTGGAGGCAATTATATGAGAATAGGAATTATTGGCTGCGGCTCAATTGCTAAGCAGCGTCATTCATATGAGTATCATTTGAATCCTAACACAGAAATTGCTGGTTATTTTGATCTTAGTGCAGAACGTGCACAAGCGCTTGCCGATGTATATGGCGGAAAAGTTTATGCAAGTGTTGACGACATAATCAGCGATCCAACTATTGATGCGGTTTCCGTTTGTGTAGCAAATGCATTTCACGCAGAAACAACAATTAAGGCACTTAAGGCAGGCAAGCATGTTCTTTGCGAAAAGCCTATGGCAACTTCTCTTGAAGATTGTGAGGCAATGATTGCAGCAGCTAAGGAATCTGGAAAGCGTCTTTTTATTGCGCAGAATCAAAGATTAGCCCCTGCACATAAGAAGGCAAAAGAGATTCTTGATTCAGGTGAACTTGGAAAAGTACTTCATGCAGTTGCAATGTTTGGTCATGGTGGTCCGGAAAGCTGGAGCATGGACAAGAGTGCAAATACATGGTTCTTTAAAAAGACAGCAGCAAGTTTCGGTTCAATGGCCGATCTTGGCATTCACAAAATTGATACAATCAGATATTTAGTTGATGATGAAATCGTTTCAGCATCATCTACAATGGCTGTACTTGATAAAAAGTTCCCAGATGGAACTCCAATCGAAGTTGATGATAACAGTGTAGAAGTCTTCAGATTTAAGAATGGGGCAATGATGACTGTTATTACATCTTGGACAAACTATGGTGATGAAGCTAACTTCACAAATCTTCTTTGTGAACATGGCATTATCAAACTTTACTCAGATCCAAAATATGCACTTATCGTTGTACATGAAGATGGCAAAGAAGATAAGTACGAAATTGGAAAGATGCAAAGAAATGATGATGATCAACAAGAAAGCTCTGGCATAGTTGATGAATTTGTTGAAGCAATTACTACCGGAAGAGAATCAGTTCTCGATGCAGATAAAGTAATTGGTTCAATGAGAGGCGTCTTTGCCGCAGTTAAATCTGCAGAAGAAGGCAAAGTAATGAACATTTGATATTAAGCAATAATGCTTGATATATATTGTCGACAGTATTTATTATTTAGGTAAAAAATTTACCGGGAGGAAAATGACAATGAAAAAAGTATTAGCTATCCTTCTCGCACTTGCAATGGTATTCACACTTGCAGCTTGCGGAGAAAAGGAAGAAGCAGCAACAGGCGCACAGGCAAAATTCTATGTATTAGGCCCAACACCTGACCACGGCTGGACAGCTCAGGCTGGTGCATTTGCTCAGGCAAAGTGCGAAGAAGTAACAGCAGCTGGTAAGTACGAAGCAGTATTCATGCCTGCATCTTCAGGTGAAGAACAGGTTGACCTTTGCAACACAATCGTTGCTAATGGCGATGCAGCTCTCGTAGTAATTATGGCTCTTGAAGATTCTGCAGCAGCAGGCGTTGAAGCTCTTGATGCAGCAGGAATCCCATTCATTGAATTCGATAGATTCATCCTTTCAATGAAGGACAAGGCAGTTCTTAACTATTCTGGTAACAACTATGGTTGCGGCGCTGGAATCGGTGCATGGCTCCAGGGACATGGTCTTGAACCAGGTGCAACACTCGTTCAGCTTATCGGCGACAACGGTTCTGTTTGCCTCTATAGACAAGAAGGTTTCGAACAGTTCTTACGTGGTGAATTAGACTTCACAGATAACCTTTCTGGTGAAACATTCCACACAACAACAGTTTGGACACAGGAACAGATTGATGCTCTCTTCGCTGACTACCAGGTAGTTTGCAACTGGAGCGCAGACCCAGCTCTCGATTACATGGATCAGAAGATCGATGAAATCACAGCTAAGGCAAAGGCTAACAACGGCAAGCTCTTCATCTTCTCAGAAGACGATGAAATGACATTCGGCGTTCTTAACCTTCTCAATGCTGCATCTGTAAGCGAAGCTACAGCAGCAGATTTCGAAGCTCTTGAAGTTTACATTTCAGCTATCGGCGGAATGCAGGAACTTTATGATGTAATGAGCGGTAAGTCAGATCTTTCAGCTACAGCTGATAAGTACTTTGACGACATGATGTCTGTAACATTCAACCCAATCATGATGAAGAACGTTATCGACTATGCTACAAAGTATCTTGATGGCGACTGGTCATTCGATCTTGGCGCAGAAGTTAACGATCCTGTTGCTATCGTAGATAGAACAATCGCTGACACTGTTGAAGGTTTCACAGGTCACTAATCTGTATCTTAAGGATGCATGCTTTTCGCATGCATCCTTTTATTAATTATTTGGAGTATTAAATGGCTATCCTTGAAATGAAACACATATCTAAAGCTTTCGGTGGTTCAAAAGCTTTAAATGATGTGCACCTTACAATTGAAGAGGGTGAAATTCACGCACTGCTTGGTGAAAATGGTGCTGGTAAGTCAACATTAATGAATATTCTTACTGGTGTTATTGAGGCTGATGCAGGGACAATTACTTGGCAAGGGCAACTTTATCCGTCCCCAACAATTGCGCAAATGGAAGACGCCGGAATCGCTTTTGTTCACCAGGAACTGTCTGTTATTAACGATTTGTCTGTAACAGATAATATCTTCCTTTGCCACGAACTTAAAAACAAACTTGGAATCATCAATTATGCAGAAGAAGTTAAACGTACAAAAGAGCTTTTTGAAAGCTTAGGCGTTGACATGAATCCATATACAATGGTTTCAGAACTTAAGACAGCTGAAAAGCAGCTTCTTGAAATTTGTAGAGCTTTATATAAAGATGCAAAGCTTATCATCTTAGACGAGCCTACTACAGCACTTTCAAACGATGAAATTGCTCATTTGTTTGGAATTGTTAAGAATTTGAAAACAAAGGGAAAATCATTCATCTTTATTTCTCATAAGATGCCAGAAATATTTGAGCTTTGCGACAAATATACGGTATTTAGAAATGGTGAATATATCTCTTCAGGATATATAAAAGATACTAATCCACATGCAATCACATCAGACATGGTAGGTACTACTTATGTTGATGCCGATGTATATGAATCAAGACCACTTGGTGATGTAGTTCTCGAACTTAAACATTACAGTGGACATGGTTTTGAAGATGTTAACCTTGAACTTAGAAAGGGCGAGATTATCGCCTTTACAGGTCTTGCAGGTTGTGGTGCTTCAGAACTTATGCAAACAATGTTCGGTGCTCTTCCTCGTGATGGTGGAAGAATGTATGTCAATGGCAAAGAGCTTTATGGTGATGCAATTATTGACTACATGAAAAACAGCGTTGCAATGCTTCCGGCAAACAGAAAAGAAAATTCTGTTGTTGGTGAAATGACAATTATGGAAAACTTCGTAATTGCAGACCACGCAATTACAAAGAATAAATTGTTTATTAATAAATCAAGCGATAACGAAAGATTTGAAGGGCAAAAAGACGATCTTAACATTAAATGCTACGAACCAAATGTAGTTCCAATTACAGGTTTGTCTGGCGGAAATCAGCAGAAAGTATTCCTCGCGCGCTGGCTTAATACAGGCGCTGATGTGCTTCTCTTCGACAACCCAACTCAGGGCGTAGACGTAGGTGCTAAAGCTGAAATTTACAAATTGATTCTTGGCTTCGCAAAAGAAGGTAAGAGTGTAATAATCAATACTCTGGAAATCCCAGAGATTAAGAAGGTTGCAGATAGATGTCTCGTCTTTTATGAAGGTAAGATTAAAAAAGAATTTAAGCATGAAGAAGTTAATGAACATGATGTAATGCTTTATTCAACAAATGCAATCGAAACAGAAGGGAAGGCAAACTAATGGCTGATTTAACAAAGAAAAAATTCTCCTTAGGTAAGATTTGGAGAGAATATAGTTACATCTTTGTAATGGTTATTATCATTCTTGTATATGCCATTACAGTTGCATCAAATGGCGTAACATTTAAGTTTAGCCATATTGCATCAATTCTCGGGTCACAAAATACATGTATTGTAGGTACTATGGCTCTCGGAATGGCACTCGTTGTTATCACTGGTAACATCGACCTTTCACTTGGTTCAGGCCTTGTACTTTGCACAGGATGTTCAATATTAGTATTTAACCTTACAGGTTCAGCAATATTAATGTTCTTAGCAGCTATTGCTGCTGGCGCACTCTGCGGGCTTGTTAATGGTGTATTAATTGGTCTTGCAAAAATGCAGGCATTTATCGCAACACTCGGTACAATGCTTATTTATAGATCATTAACTCTTTCTGTTGTAAGAGCAATTCCGCAAGAAATTTCTGGTTCTAACTCTTCACAGTTTGCAATGATCGCTGGCACACCAACCTATGAAGCTTTAAGAAAATTTGGTACAGGCAAAATTGCTAATGCAATTCCATGGATTACAATCCTCTTTATTGTACTTTCTGTAGTAATTATTATTATTTCAAAGAAGACAAAGTTTGGTAAGTCTGTATATGCTATCGGTTCAAATGCTAATGCAGCAAGACTTGCCGGAATCAATGTAACAGGCGTAAAGATTATGGTATTCGTAATCACAGGTATTCTTGTTGGTTTCGCAAGCTTCATCCAGGCCTGCAAGATTGGTAACATTACACCAGCTTCTTCAGGACAGTCCTACGAAATGTATGCAGTTGCAGCCATTGTACTCGGTGGTATTTCAATGTCTGGTGGTAAGGGTAATCTCGTTGGTATTATCTTCGGTGCTATTTCTTACTCAGCAATTAACTTTATCATTGTATCAATCCCAGCACTTTCTGTAGATATTCAGAATGCATTCCAAGGATTAGTACTTATCGTAGTAATTCTCGTTCAGACACTGGGCCCAATCTTCAAGGAAAAGATTCAGACAGCAAAGAAGAGAAAAGCTGCACTTGCTGCAGAAAACTAAAATTTGGTAAATTTTGGCTCTTGGGCATTGCCCAAGAGCTTTTTATTTTGTGATATAATATATGTATTATGAAAAACTACACATCATATGAAGCCAAGCGCACCAATATCTTCGTTTGGCTTGTTGTCCTGCTTAGCGCTGTCTCTGCAGTGACCCGTATTTACTCCTTCGCTGGCATTGGGGTGGGGAGTGTAGTGAGATTCATAGTTCGTATTATTCTTCCGATTGTGGTAAATCTAATCGTAGCAATACGCCTGCCACTTAGAGGTCGAAAGATGTTTTACGTAACCGTAAACCCAGTCGTTTTTTATGCATTGCATTTTGCATGCGTAGCTCTTGAATACAAGTTTGACTGGTGGATGACTCTTGCTGCTATTTGCCTTTGCGCGGTATTGGCACTCGTATACGTTATCACTTTTACGGGAAGAACCAAAAACAAGTGGTTTTGTTTGCTTGTATTCTTAGCTCCAATTTCACTTTATTGGCTCGACCCAAATCTAACATTGCTTGTTACTAACCTTGTTAATTACAAGCTTGCTGCTTTGCTTATTTCCGATGCATGTATTTACGTATCAGTAATCTGCATGATTTTATCAGCAAAGAGACTCCCAGATTATAAAGAAGGAGACCCATATCGTCTTAGATATGGCGATAGAGCAGATGGACGTTTAGTTCACAATTTGCCACCTATTACAAAGGTTGCTCCTTATATTATGGTTGAAAGAAATGATGCGAATAACATCATAAGGGATCGTGTTGAAGTTTCAAATCTGCAGCACTACGTACATGAAAAGAGAAAAGAAGGCTATAAGCACTTTGGCATAATGCATGTCTTTATGGCAGCTTATGTAAGATGCTGCAATGATTATCCGGCAATTAACAGATTCTTATCAGGACAGAAAATTTATCACAGATATACAATCGATATAAACTTGATTGTAAAAAAGGATATGACGGTTGATTCTCCGGATACTGCTGTTAAGCTTCACTGCGAACCAACAGATACACCAGTTGAAGTCTATGAAAAATTAGATAAGCTTGTGCAAGCTGTAAAGCAACCAGAACTTAATAGTGGTTTTGATGGTGTTGCAAAGATTGTAGATTATATTCCTGGCATAGTAAAGAAATTCGGAATATGGTTTATTAAAATGCTCGACTACTTTGGCTTGGTTCCACCAGAGCTTCTTGAAATTAGTTGTTTCCACGGAACAATATTCTTTACTTCAATGGGAAGTTTAGGAATTCCTCCAATCTATCATCACTTGTATAACTTTGGTAATATTTCTTGCTTCTTTGCTTTTGGTCATAAGTATACTGAAAATGAATTGAAGCTTGATGGTACAGTAGTTCAGAAAAAGTATATTGATTTTTCTGTAAACACCGATGAAAGAATTTGTGATGGTTTTTACTACGCACAAGTTTTAAAAAGAATTAAGAGTTATTTACTTCATCCTGAAAGATTGGATGAAAAGCCTGAACCTCAGGAGGATATTTATTAATGAACGATAGACCTGTATTTAATTATGAATATTATCAGAGAAGTGCAGATTATATCAGAAAACAAATTGGCGATTTTAAACCAAAGACCGGTATCATTTTAGGTACCGGCCTTGGTGATGTTGCCGATTTGATAGAAGCTGAATGTATTATTCCTTACGAAGACATTCCAAACTTTTTAACATCAAAAGCCCCTGGCCATAAGGGTCGCTTAATTGTTGGTAGGTTTGAGGGCCGTAAGGTTATTTGCATGCAGGGAAGATTCCATTCATATGATGGATATCATTTCGAAGAATTATCAATTCCAATTAGAGTAATGAAAATTCTCGGAACTCAGCGTGTTATTATTAGTAACGCAGCAGGTGCTGTTAATACTGAATATCGCCCTGGTGATATTATGGTTATTAAAGATCATATTAAACTTACAGGAAGCTCACCAATGCGTGGCCCTAATGTTCCTGAGTTTGGCGAAAGATTCTTTGATACAACAAACGTATATACACCAGAACTTCGAAAAATTGCGCGCCAGGTTGGTGAAGATAGCGAACTTACTGTTCATGAGGGTGTTTACTTCTTCTATCCAGGCCCACAGTTTGAAACTCCGGCAGAAATTAGAGCAGAAAGAATTCTTGGTGCAGATGTAACAGGAATGTCTACTGTTCCGGAAGCTTTAGCTGCTGCGCAATGCAAGATGCCTTGCCTTGGGCTTTCACTTGTTGCAAACATGGCTGCTGGTGTTTTAGGACAACCACTTTCCGGCGATGAAGTTGAAGAAACTGCAAAAATGGTTGCCCCATTATTATTAGATTACTTTAAGAAATTAATTAGAAAATTACCGTAATGAAAACTCTATTTAAAAACTGTTATGTACTTTGTGGGCACGAAATAAAATTTACTTCACTTCTTGTTGAAGACGAGTACATTCGTTACATTGGCGATGAACCACAAGAATATGATTATCTTCGTGACATGAAGGGTGCGCTCTTAATGCCGGGCCTTGTTAATGCGCATGCACATGGCCCTATGACACTTCTTCGTGGTGTTGGCGGAGGCCTTGCACTTCAAGATTGGTTAAACAATGCAATCTTCCCACGTGAAGCTAAAATGAAGCCTGATGATATTCGCATTGGAGAGAATTGGGCAATAATTGAAATGCTTACTGCCGGAATCACTTGCACTGCAGAAATGTATGATTTCCCTTGGGAACTTGGTGAATCATTAGTTAAATCCGGAATGAAAGGAAACATCTGCAGAGTTGGTTTGTCATTCTCAGATCAAGAAGAAATCCCGCCAAACAGATTCAATGAATGTGTCGAGATGGTTGAAAAGTTTAACGACCCAACAGGAAAGGTTGTTGCAGATTTTTGCCTTCACTCTGAATATTTAAGTACAGATAGTATTGTAGAAAAAATTGCGGAAGCAAATAAAAAATATAAACGCTTAGTTCATGTTCATGTTGCTGAAACAAAAGCAGAAACAGATGAATGCAAGCTGCGTCATAATGGTTTAACCCCAATTCAATACTTTAACAAGATGGGTATTCTTGATCAAAAGGTTTATGCAGCACATTGTGTTTGGGTAAACGATGACGATCTTGCTATTATGAAAGAAAAAGATGTTTCAATAGTTCATAACCCTACAAGCAATATGAAACTTGGAAGTGGTTTTGCTCCAATTAGAAAAGCTATGGCAAATGGAGTTAACGTTTGCCTTGGAACTGATGGGGTTGCAAGTAATAACAGCCTTAATATTTTTAAAGAAATGCATCTTGCTTCAATTATTCATAATGGACATAGACTAGACCCGTTATCAATTAAACCACCTCAGGTAATTGATATGGCAACTATCAATGGTGCCAAAGCACTTGGAAGATATGATACAGGTATTCTTGAGGTTGGTAAGAAAGCTGATATTATTGCAGTATCACTTGACAAGCCTCATATGTATCCGGTAATTGATGTTCTCTCACTTCTTTGCTATAGTGTTCAATCAAGTGATGTAGTAATGACTATGGTTGATGGAAAAATTCTTTATGACCATGGCGACTATACAACAATGGATTTTGAAAAAGCTAAATTTGAATTAGCACAAAGCTTAAAGAGTATTCTATAATTGGAGTAAAAATGGCAGATTTATTAAAAGGGGCTCCTGTGGCCCAAGCAATAACTGAAGATTTAATTAATAGATGTGAAGCATTAAAAGCTAAGGGCATTCAGCCATGTCTTGCTATGGTTAAGCTCGGAAATGATGAGGCAGATGCGTCATATGAAAGAAATGCCGTAAAACGCTGCGAGAAGGTAGGTATTACGGTTAAACACTTTGACCTGCCAGAAAAGGCCACCAGAGCCGAGGTTTTAGGCCTTATAAAGCAAATCAATGAGGATATTAGCATTCACGCTTGCCTTATGTTTAGACCAATTTATGATAAAGATCTTGAAAATGAGGTAGCTCAGCTGCTTAGCCCAGCAAAGGACGTTGATGCAATGACACCCCAGTCTTTAGCCAGTGTATTTCTTGGAAGAGGGCAAGGGTTTAGCCCATGCACTGCCCAGGCTTGTATTGAGATTTTAGATTATTACGGAGTCGATTTAACAGGTAAAAACGTTTGTGTAATTGGCCGCAGCCCAGTGGTTGGTAAACCTTTATCAATGCTTCTTCAAAACAAGAACGCAACAGTTACTATGTGCCATACAAAAACTCGTGATTTGCCTGAAATTGCAAGGAAATCAGAGGTTTTACTTGTAGCTGCAGGCCATCCAAATACCGTAACCAAAGAATTTGTTAACGATAAACAAATTATTGTAGATGTTGGCATAAATGTTGTAGATGGCAATCTCTGCGGAGATTGTAATTTCAACGATTGTGAGCCTGCTGTTTTTGGAATCACACCAGTCCCGGGTGGCGTTGGTGCAGTTACAACTTCAGTATTAGCTAAACATATTATTGAGGCTGCAGAATCACTTTGTTAATAATATATCTTGTATATATCTATGTAATTACTCCACAATTTGTAGTATAATTGTGGAGTAAATTTTTTATTAAAACTCATAAGTAGCGGCTACGGGCCCCGGAGGTGGATTATGAAATATAAGTCAGACATCGAAATTGCACAAGCTTGCAAAATGAAAAAGATTACAGATATTGCTAAGCTGGCCGGTGTTAAAGAAGAGTATCTCGAGCAGTATGGCAACTACAAGGCTAAAGTAGATTACCAACTGCTTTTTGATATGCAAAAACAGAAGAAAAAAGATGGTAAGTTAGTTCTTGTAACAGCAATTACTCCAACTCCTGCAGGAGAAGGTAAAACAACAACATCTGTTGGTCTTGCTGACGGACTTCGCAAGATTGGCAAGAACGCAATGCTTGCATTAAGAGAGCCAAGCCTTGGCCCTGTATTTGGTATTAAGGGCGGTGCTGCTGGCGGTGGATATGCTCAGGTAGTACCAATGGAAGATATTAATCTTCATTTCACAGGCGACTTCCATGCAATTGGTGCAGCAAATAACTTACTTGCAGCTATGCTTGATAACCATATTCAGCAGGGCAATGAACTTGGGATTGATCCAAAGCAAATTACTTGGAAACGTTGTGTGGACATGAACGACAGACAGCTTAGAAATGTTGTTGATGGCCTTGGTGGAAAAATGCACGGCGTACCACGTGAAGATGGCTTTGATATTACTGTTGCATCCGAAATTATGGCAGTATTCTGCTTGTCATCAGACATTCTCGACTTAAAGAAGAGACTTGGCAGAATTATTGTTGGCTATACCTATGCCGGAAAGCCAGTCACAGCACATGACTTAAAAGCAGAAGGTGCTATGGCAGCACTTCTTAAAGATGCATTAAAGCCAAACCTTGTACAAACACTTGAAGGAACACCTGCATTTGTTCATGGTGGGCCATTCGCAAACATTGCACATGGTTGCAACTCAATTACCGCAACAAAGCTTGCAATGAAGCTTTCTGATTACACAATTACAGAAGCCGGATTCGCTGCAGACCTTGGCGCAGAAAAATTCTTAGATATTAAGTGCAGAATGGCTAAATTAAAGCCAAGCGCAGTTGTAATGGTTGCTACTGTTCGTGCACTTAAATATCACGGCGGAGTTCCTAAGGATCAACTTGGCAAAGAAAATCTTGAAGCACTTGAAAAGGGTATGCCAAACCTTCTTCAGCACGTTTCTAATATTACAAATGTTTATAAACTTCCATGCGTTGTTGCAATTAACGCATTCCCAACAGACACTAAGAAAGAGCTTGAGCTTGTTGAAAAGAAGTGTAAAGAACTTGGTGTTAATGCAGTTTTATCAGAACATTGGGCAAAGGGTGGCAAAGGCGCAACAAATCTTGCAAAAGAAGTTGTTAGAGTTTGCGAACAAGAAAATAAATTCACATATAGCTATAGCTTAAACGGAACTATCGAAGAAAAGCTTAACGCAATTTGCACTAAGATTTATCATGCAGATGGTGTTGTTCTTACTGATAATGCTAAGAAACAACTCAAACAGCTTACTGCACTGGGCTTCGATAAGCTTCCAATTTGTATGGCTAAAACACAATATTCATTCTCAGACGATCCAACACTGCTTGGTGCTCCTAAGGGATTCACAGTAACTGTTAGAAACTTAAAAGTTTCTGCAGGCGCAGGTTTTATTGTTGCTTTAACAGGTGACATTATGACAATGCCAGGTTTACCAAAGAGACCAGCAGCAGAAAAAATTGATGTAGATAAGAACGGAAAGATTTCAGGATTATTCTAGGTGAAAATATGAAGACAAAGCAAATTGCAATAGATGCCATGCTGGCTGCAATGTGCGCTGTTCTTGGTTATGTTTCCTTAGATTTAGGTAACATGAAGTTCACCTTTGAAGCTTTTCCAATTCTTCTTGGGGCCTTACTTCTTGGCCCTGTTGATGGAATGATTATTGCTGCAGTTGGTACTGGCATATATCAAATTTTAAAATACGGGCTTATGTCCACAACTATTTTATGGATTATTCCATATGTAATATACGCCTTATATGTAGGGCTCTTAAGAAAAAAGAACCTATGGTTTGTTGTTTTTAGCTCCGGAATAATTGTAACCTTGCTAAACACAGGGGTGATCTATCTTGATAGCATTATTTGGGACTATTACACATTTACATATGTCTTTGGCAGTTTTATTTTTAGAATAATCACAAGCCTAATTAAGTCTTTACTAGTTGTACTAATTATTAAAAAGATATGGAACTCGATAGAAAAAGTATTAAAGAATTCACAGAATTAATTGCAAGTAAAGCTCCATTCCCTGGTGGTGGCGGCGCAAGTGCTGCAGTAGCAGCAATAGGAGTTGCTCTTGGTGACATGGTTGGAGAACTTACTGTTGGTAAAAAAACATATGCTGCAGTTGAAGATGAAGTAAAAGAATTGATGGCACATGCTCAAGAGCTTCGTGAAAAATTCTTAAGCCTTATTAATAAAGATGCAGAAGATTTTAAACCTTTATCAAAGGCTTATAGCATTCCTAAAGACGATCCAAATCGTGATGAAGAGATGGAAAGATGTCTTAGACTTGCAGCAGCAGCTCCGCTTGAAATATTTGATTTAACATGCGAAGCAATAGAACTGTTTATGCCTTTGGCACAAAAGGGTAGCAAGCTTGCAATTTCAGATGCCGCAACAGGCGTTGTTTTCTGTTGGTCTGCAATGTATGGCGCAGCAATTAATGTTAAGGTAAATACTAAACCTATGAAAGATCGTGAATATGCAGAAGAGATTAATAAGCATATAGACGATGCAATGCAAAAGTATTGGCCAATAGCAGAACAAACATACGAATTTGTTTATCAGCAATTTTAAATGAACAAAGAATTATTCGCCCGACTTGGTAATCCCCAAATCGGGCAAAATTTTATACATGTAGCCGGAACAAATGGCAAAGGGTCGACATGCGCAATGCTTGCGAAAATTTTGCAGTGCGCAGGTTTTAAAGTAGGCCTTTATACATCACCGCATCTTGCAAGATATGAAGAGCGAATTCAAATCAATGGCAAAGAGATTTCACAAGATGAATGGAACGCACTTAAAGAAATAGTTGATGAAAAAGCTGTTGGCCTTGAAACAGTTGAGTTCGACAGAATGACAGCAATGGCATTTCTTAAATTCAAAGAAGAAAATTGCGATTTGGTTGTTCTTGAAGTAGGCCTTGGCGGGCGTTTTGATGCCACCAATGTAATTGAAAATCCTCTTGTATCAGTTATTGCAACAATTGGCTTAGAGCATACAGAAATTCTTGGTAATACAATTTCGCAAATTGCATTTGAAAAAGCCGGAATCATAAAAGAATTATGCCCCACTGTTGTATCTTATCAGACCAAAGAAGCACTTGATGTATTTAAGAAAATTGCAGAAGAAAAAAAATCCGCAATAACAATTACAGACCCTTCAAAAGAAACTCTTCATTCTTTAAGCTTAGAAGGGCAAGTAATTAGTTATAAAGAACATAAAGGTATTAGGTTAAACTTACTTGGAAGTTATCAATATAAAAATGTTGCGCTTGTTCTTGATACCATAGATGTTTTAAGAAAGCAGTATGATATTCCTGAAGATGCAGTAAAAGAAGGGCTATCTAAGGTTACTTGGCCGGGACGCTTTGAGGTTCTGCGCAAGTCTCCACTTGTTATTCTTGACGGTGCACATAATCCTAACGGTGTAGAAGAATTAACAGAATGTATTAAAGCATACATTCCAAAAAAGAAAATCCATTTTGTTATGGGGGTTCTTGCTGACAAAGACTACGAAGAAATGTTAAACTTAATTGCCCCATATGCGAAAAAGTTTACGCTTGTAACTCCAAGTAGTAAGAGGGCTTTAAGTGCTTCAAATTTAGAGCAAATAATAAAACAAAAATACAGTGTAGAAACTGAAATTGCTGAAAATGTTTCTGCCGGAGTATTATCAGCTACAACTCACCAAGGTTTTAAAACCCCTGTTGTAATATTTGGTTCGTTATATCAGGTTGCAGAAGTTAGAGAATTATTTAATCTGGATTAAACTATGTACAAAATCGTAAGGAAAGAACAATTAAACGAAAATATTATTTTAATGGAAATTGATGCACCTCTTGTTGCAAAAAAAGCAGAGCCTGGTCAATTTATTATTCTTCGCGTTAATCAAGAAGGTGAAAGAATCCCTTTAACTATTGCAGACTATGATAGAGAAAAGGGCACCATTACAATTATTTTTCAGATTGTTGGTGCAACAACACAGCTTCTTAATACTAAAAAACAAGGTGAAAGCCTTGCCGATTTCGTTGGCCCTCTTGGAAGAGCAAGTGAGCTTGATGGTCTAAAAAAAGTTTGCGTTGTTGGTGGCGGAGTAGGTTGTGCAATTGCTTATCCGATTGCAAAGAAGCTTCATAAATTAGGTGCAAATGTAACATCTATTATTGGCTTTAAAGATAGAGAGCATCTTATTTTGGAAAAAGAATTTGATGCTTGTAGTGATAGATTAATTGCAGTAACAGACGATGGCAGCTATGGCGAGAAAGGTTTTGTTACTGATGCATTAAGAGAGATTCTTGAGTCAAAAGAAGAATTTGATCAAGTAATTACAATTGGCCCTATAGTAATGATGAAATTCGTTTCACAAGTTACAAAAGAGTTTAATATTAAAACGATAGTATCTATGAGCCCGATTATGGTTGATGGAACAGGAATGTGTGGCGCATGCAGAATTTCGGTTGGCGGTGAAACTAAGTTTGCTTGTGTAGATGGCCCTGATTTTGATGGTCATTTAGTAGACTTTGATACAGCAATTGCGAGATCTGCAATGTATTGCGAGCAAGAAAGAGCAGCACATACACATGTATGTAATCTTCTTAAACAGGAGGTGCAATAATATGGCTAATATGTCTTTAACCAAAAATGAAATGATTTTGCAAGATCCTAAAGAAAGAGGAAAGAACTTTAATGAAGTTGCTCTTGGTTATTCTCTTGAGCAAGCATTAGACGAAGCAGAGAGATGTTTAAGCTGTCAAAACAGCCCTTGCAGGGAAGGCTGCCCTGTTGGAATTAAGATTCCGGAATTTATTAAAAAGATAAAAGAAAAAGATTTCGAAGCAGCATATCAAATTATTTATGAAGACAGTTCACTCCCTGCAGTATGCGGAAGAGTATGCCCTCAAGAATCACAGTGTGAGAAATTCTGTGTTCGAGGTAATAAAGGCGAGTCTGTTGGTATTGGAAGGCTTGAAAGATTTGTTGCTGATTGGCATAGCGCAAATGCTAAAACAAAAGTTGCTGCAGCCCCAAAGAATGGGCATAAAGTTGCTGTTGTTGGCAGTGGCCCATCAGGGCTTACTTGTGCGGGCGATTTGGCAAGAAAAGGATACGAAGTAAGCATCTTCGAAGCTCTTCATGTTGCTGGTGGAGTTCTTGTTTATGGTATTCCTGAATTTAGACTTCCAAAAGAGATTGTAAGAAAAGAAATTGAAACTCTTAAAGAGCTTGGAGTGAAAATTGAAACCAATGTTGTAATTGGCAGAACTATCTCCATTGATGATTTGTTTGAAGATGGTTTTGAAGCAGTATACGTTGCAAGCGGGGCAGGGCTTCCAAACTTTATGAAGATTCCGGGAGAAAATTTATGCGGAGTATATTCTGCTAATGAATTTTTAACCAGAACAAATCTCATGAAAGCTTATAAAGAAGATAGTGCAACCCCAATTAAGAAAGGCAACAATGTAATTGTTGTTGGTGGCGGAAACGTTGCAATGGATGCTGCTAGATCTGCTTTAAGACTGGGCGCAGAAAATGTTTATATTGTTTATAGACGTTCCGAAGAAGAGCTTCCTGCACGAAAAGAAGAAATTGAGCACGCAAAAGAAGAAGGAATAATCTTTAAACTTTTAAATAATCCGGTAAAGATTAATGGAGACGAAAAGGGCTTTGTTAAATCTGTTACCTGCTTAAAACAAGAGCTGGGAGAGCCGGATGCATCGGGCAGAAGAAGCCCTCACCCGGTAGAAGGTAGCGAATTTGATATACAGGCCGATGTTGTAATTATTGCGATTGGAACATCACCGAATCCGCTTATTAAGGATACGACTAAGGGCCTTGAAACTGATAGACATGGTTGTATAGTTGCTGATGAAGCAACCGGAAAGACTTCGCTAAATAGAATTTATGCTGGTGGAGACGCAGTAACAGGCTCGGCAACTGTAATCTTAGCAATGGGCGCCGGAAAAGCTGCAGCTAAAGCTATTGATGAAGAGTTGAAATAAATTCTAAAAAAGTAAAAATATCCCTTTACATAAACTGGCAAAAATGGTATAACTTTGTCAGGGGGTAAAGGGTATTTTTTATGGAGAAAATCTCATTAAAAATTCAATATAGTGATCCTGAATATAATAAAGCCTTAGAAAAGGCTTTAATACTAAGATCTGCCGCCTTTGTGCTTTCCAAGAATAATGCAGATCTTGTCATTGATGAAAAAACTTTTCCACCTTATCAGCCGGTCCAATCAATTATTGCTCAGATCATGGCAATTTTGAACCGTCCCGTTGGGCCGGTTAAACCCCTTAAAAATGTAAAATTTATTGCGTTTACTGCAGCTATAGGCGGTGCCGGTTTAACCAGCACAGCGCTATGTTTTGCTCGTTTTGTTTCCAGAGTAAATGGCTTAAAGGTTGCATTTTTATCTTTCGACCCTTCTTTTAGAAATAATTTCCCTAAAGAAGATGAATTTGGCTTAACATATCTTGATTCAATTCCCCAAATATTAGATGCCGACGAACTTGTTTTAGATATTCCTTATGGGGTTGATGGTTATCATGATTATTTAGATATGTGTGAGAAGCGTGTTGTGGTTTTGGGGTTTGATGAAAATAGGGTAAATATAGGCCATAAATTATTTGAAGATTTAAGCGATTTAGCATCAAATTATGTCGACCCGCCTGATACCTATGAATTCCAAAATAAAAGAATGGAAAATTGCGATATATATGATATCCATGGCGCATTTGGTAAGGAGGTATTTAAACTTGCGGGTAAACTGGAAGAAGAATAGGCCTAAACCAAGTATAGAAGAACTTGCCGGTGAAGTTCGAAGACAATACAACTTGTCTAGCAGTCTTGATGACGAAAAAATCAACAAGCTTTGCATAGATGTAGTTAGTAAAAATCAAAAGATTTCTTATTTAAACAGCAAAGAAAAAGAGAAATTAGCAAGATTGGTTTTTTGTTCACTCAGATGTGAGCTTGAAATATTGCAAGATATAGCAGACGACCCTGATATATCAGAAATAATGATAAATGGTAAAGATCATATTTTTTATGAAAAGCATGGTGAAATAATTCGTGCTGATATGGCCTTTGAAACCACCGAACAGCTTGAATCTATTATTCAAAGACTTGCTGCCAAGGTTGGCAGAGAAATGAATGATTTAAATCCAATAGTAGATGCTCGTCTTAGTGATGGCTCACGTGTTAATGCTGTTCATTCAAATATAGCTATTGGTGGCCCGATTCTAACAATTAGAAAGTTTAATCAATCGCGGATGACAATCGACGATTTGATTATGCGAAATGATATTACAAAAGAGGCTGCCGATTTTTTAAAGAAGCTTGTAGAAGCTCGTTATAATATTTTTGTTTCTGGTGGAACCAGTTCCGGGAAAACTACTTTTTTAAATGTCTTATCTGATTATATTCCCTCAAACGAAAGAGTTATAGTCATTGAAGATTCAGCAGAATTGCAAATTAGAAATCATGAAAACCTTGTTCGAATGGAGAGTAAATCTGCTAATGCACAAGGGAAAGGTGAAGTAACTATTAAAGATTTGATTAAGTCTTCACTTAGAATGCGCCCAGATCGCATTATTGTTGGCGAAGTGCGTGGTGATGAAGTTGTTGATATGCTCGCAGCAATGTCAACGGGGCACGATGGGTCGCTATCAACTGGGCATGCGAATTCTCCGGCCGGGATGATTGGAAGATTAGAAACACTGCATATTGCTGCCAGCGGATTCCCTATGCAGGCTGTGCGCAGCCAAATTGCAGGGGCAATTGAAATCTTTGTGCATCTTACTAGATTTCCTGGTGGTCATAGAAAGGTAACAGAGATTAGTGAAATAGATTCTTATGAAAATGGAGAAATTAAACTTAACAAAATATTTTCATATGAAAACACAAGAGGGCTTGTCAGAGCAGGGCAACTCATACACAAAGACAAACTTGAAAGATTACAAAGTATATGAGTTAAATAAAAAAGAACTCACAGAATACTATATTATTTCTTGCTGCATTTGTTTTGTTCTTGGAATGCTATTTTATAACAGCTTTTTAGTTTCTGCTGGATTATGCTTAACAACTCCGCTATTTAAAAAGAAATATGCAGATTATAAATGCGATAAACAAAGAAAAGAATTATTAGAAAATTTTAAAGATTCTTTATATAGCATTTCTGCATCTGTTGCTGCCGGAAGATCTATGCCAAAGGCAATAGCTGATGCCGCAGAGCAAGCAGAAATGTTTGAAAATAAAATTGCATTTGAACTTAAATATATTGTTGATGTATATAACTTGGCCCATGCTAAGATTGAAGATTTGCTTGCCGACTTTGCAAGGCGAAGTGGAATAGAAGAAATAAAACTTTTTGCTGCGTCTTATAAAATTTGCAAAAAGTCTGGAGGAGATTTAGAAGGTATATGTTTGAAGAGCGCATACTTGTTAATAGAAAGAATAGATTACCAAAAAGAGGTGGCGTCGGTTCTATCAGAAAAGAAATTAGACACTATTCTTTTAATGGCCATGCCTCTTTTGATTTTACTTTTCTTAAATCTTTTTTCGTACGATTATATAGCTCTGCTTTACGAATGCTTAGAGGGAAGAATCATAATGACTATATCACTATTGCTGATGGCTTTGGCGGCACTTTGGAGCTTAAAGATGATGAACTTAGATCTATAGAAAAAGAAATACCTAATATGTCACTTCAGCTTAGTCTTTATCTTGATGCAGGTCTTGTTGTTAGCATGGCATTTGATGAACTTATTACGGCAAATAGAGATAACGATTTAGCTCTGTATAAGGTATTAAGAGCTTTAGATAAAGAATGCAGAGAAAAGAATCTGCCGCTTATCAATGAACTGTTTATATTTGCACAAAAGATAAAAAGCAAATCTCTAATGAGATTTACCTCATTGGTTTTAGATAATAAAAATAAAGGCAATGCCTTGGCCGACAAACTGGATAAAGAACGTTCACAATTACAAAATTCACGTCTTAATAACGCAAAAGCAAAAGCGAAAGAGGCAGAAACAAAACTTTGCTTTCCGCTTATGCTTTTACTCATCTCACTCATTATTATTTGCAGTGCTCCAGCACTAATGCAAATGTAACTTGCCTGTTGCTCGGTGTGGTTATTTAATTGAACGATATGTGAACAATAGACTTTATTAAATAACCACATCGGTTTCTTATTAATGATAAAGGAGAAAAATATGAA
>JAUNQK010000013.1:19314-20593 GCA_030536235.1 Bacillota bacterium | reverse complement strand
TTTATCCCCCTGATAACCTCATAGATCTCTAATCCCAATACCCCTTTTGAAACAAGATGCTCTGCTCCCCTGCAGAGTATTTTGTTTTTTTGTAAGTTTCATACAAAAATTAATATAAAACTATAATTGTATAAAATAAAAAAACCTTAGAACTATTAAAGTTCTAAGGTTTATTGGTGCGCCACGCGCGATTCGAACGCGCAACCTACTGATTCGTAGTCAGGCACTCTATCCGTTGAGCTAGTGGCGCAAGCAACGTTTATTATACATTAAAAGTTTATAATCTTCAAGTATCTATGCAATTTTAGGTAAATTTTAGAAAAGATTTTCAGAAGATAAAATACTGTCAATTAAAAGATTAACATCATAATAATTAATAAGTTTTTTATTTGTAATTACTAAAAAGTCGGAATGATATCCTATGCAATCCTTAAAAGCATTTTTATCAACAGGTAAACTATTCAAATCTACATATTGCATTGTATCAGTTTCAAATAAACGAATTTTAAGAACTATATCACCAGTTAAACAATCATAACTTAATTCATAATTATCTTCATAAATTGCACTTGGAATTCCGCCTGAGTTTTTCATTGCCTTAACTGTAAGTAAGTTGCCAGTAATTTTTGCAGTATCAGTTACAACATATTCTTTAGCAACTATTCCAAAACCGCGCTCAAAAGATATTTGATCGTATGGTAAAAAATTTAACTTTTGATAAATCTTATTAAGCTGTTTAACATCGTCAGCATTATGAAGAAGTATTAATTCTTTATCATTTTCATTATGAGTTTTTAAATAATCGGCATAAAGAGTAATACATTCGCCTCCGCCAATTTTATCATCCCTTGATTCAGATAAACCTAAAGCAACTTCTACAGATTTTTGATTTAAATGCTGCATTCTTTTTGCCATTGGCCAATACTTCTTTAAATAACGATAGAGATCTATAGACCAAAAAAGCGGAAGCGATTTTAGACCATGCTTTGCAGCTCTTGTATTTACAAAAGGAATATCAAATCTATCACCGTTATAAGTTATAACACATTCATAGCGGCTTAGAATTTCGTTAATATCATTAATTAAACGCTTTTCGTCATCAATAGATTCTGCAAATAATTGAAAAACTTCACCTGTATCTGGATCACAAAAACCAGCATTGATAATCATATCATGTGCCGGATACAGACCCATCGTCTCAATATCAAATATAATAGTTTTTAAATTTTTGCAATAAGGGTTAGCCATTGTTTCGTTTATAAAAGAACATATATTGCTG
>JAUNQK010000013.1:0-19304 GCA_030536235.1 Bacillota bacterium | reverse complement strand
TCTCCACCTTCTGTCCTGCAGGGATCTGTTCGATTATTCCAGCAAAACCTTTGTATCTATCAAGTGGAAAATTGTTATTATAGTTTTCTTCAAGAGCCCTTGCAATCCAAACATCGATTGGAAAAGCATCAATTCTATGATAAGCAAAAAGTGAAACACAATTTGCAACTTTTACTCCGACACCTTTTACTTTTAGTAATTCATTTAATAAATCTTCATCTGATAATTTATATAAAGAATTTAAATCTAATGTGCCATCAGCAACCATCTTTGATGCACATTTAATATAATCTACGCGATATCCAAGCCCGCATTTTGATAAAGTACTTTCTTTCGCTGCTGCAAGTTTTTCAACGCTTGGGAAAGAATAAATAGGCCCATCGTTTGTTTCGCCAATTTCTTCGCCATAGCATTTTGCAAGTGCTTCAATACTTGATTTTATTGCCGGAATACTCTTACGCTGCGAAATGATAAAACTAATTAACATCTCCCATGGATCTTGGTTTAAGATTCTAATACCCTTGCCATATTCAGCTGCTGCAGTTAAAAATTTATCGCTCTTAGGTATTTTATGTCTATAGTAGGAATAATCGCTCTCAAGGTCGAAATAAGGCTTCCAAAAGCTTTCAAAATCACGTTTAGAGCAATATAAATCATTGCCTTTAATCTTAAGCAAACGATTACCAACAACATTTATCCAGTAATCTTCAACTTTATTTAGTCTAAAACATTGGCCTGATAATGCAATCTTTTCTATATTAAAATCTTCGTTATTTACAGTAATCATGTAATAATTATATAACAAAAGACGGGCAATTTGCCCGTCTTATTTGCGATTAAGTTAGATTGCTTCAGCCCTTCGGGCTTCGCAATGACAGTCAGAAAGATTGCTTCAGCCCTTCGGGCTTCGCAATGACTGTCATTGCGAGCGCAGCGAAGCAATCTATTTAAATCATTATAATCCTAAATAACTTAAGAATAATGATACAAGAACGAATGCCATAAGAATTGGGGCAACATATTTTACACAAACTCTAAAGAAGTTCTTGCATTTCCAAGTCTTATTATCAACGGTAACTTCTTCTGACATCCAGTCGAAACCTTTAACCCAACCAACTGCAACGCACATAAGCAGTGCACCAAGAGGCATCATTAAACCTTCTGTAAGCATATCATAAAAGTCGAGTAAGTCTTGGCTTCCGGCACCTAAGTATGAATAGAGATTCCAGAATATACCCTGATCACCAGCAAGACCAAGTTGGTCAACAGCAATAGGAATAGAAATAATAAAGATAGCAACTGCAACAAGTGTTGTAACTGTAGTTCTGTTACTCTTCTTTTCCTTTACTGCTCTCATATCAATAATACTTGATGTTACAACTTCCATAAGAGAAATAGCAGAAGAAACTCCGGCAAAGATAACTAAGAGATAGAAGAACATACCAATTAAGTTACCTGTTGTTCCCATAGTAGTAAATACATCGTGCATTGTGATGAACAAAAGTCCAGGGCCAGCGTTTACACTATTACCTGTTGCGAATACAGCTGGGAAAATAGCCATACCAGCAAAGATAGCAGCAAGTGTATCAAATAATGGAATAATCCATGCATTCTTTGCAATGCTTTCTTTTTTACCAAGGTATGAACCATATGTAATCATAGCACCCATACCAAGTGATAATGAGAATAACATCTGTCCACCAGCAGTTCTTAATGCTTTAAAGAAATTGAAGGTTTCACCTGCGATTTCCATACCCTTTGTAGAGAACATGAAGACATAACCTTCTTTTGCTCCTGGAAGGAATAAGTCATAAATAATGATACCTACAAGAATTAAGAATAATCCCGGGATACCAATTTTATTAAACTTTTCCAAACCTTCTGTACCCTTTGATACATAGAACAAACAAAGTAATAGAGTAACAAATGTAAAGAAAATTACTGCCGGAACATCTTGTGTAAATGTAACGAAGAAATCTGCACCAGTTGTAGCGCCACCGAAACCATTAATACCAACAAGAAGTTGGAACATAAATCCAACACAGTAACGAACTGCGTAACCAATAAGAACTGAATAAAAGCCCATAATGATAAATGCAGAAAGAACGCCAAACCAACCTACGATAGTAAATTTCTTAGCTACCATAGACATAGCCACGACTGGGCTCTGGCCAGTTTTACGGCCTATTGCCATTTCGACGCCCATACAGATAACGCCGCATAATACTACGAGAACTAAATAAATCAGTAAGAATGGTAAGCCACCATTAGCGCCCATTTTATATGGGAAGCCCCAAAGGTTACCCATGCCGATAGCCGACCCTATTGCTGCAAAAACAAACATCAGGTTGCTATTCCATTGGCCACGATTGTTTTCCATAAAAATTTCCTTTCAATTAATAATAAATATGCCGAATCTTTATAATTATACTATAAAATCATTGAAATTCCAAATAAAAAGAAGACTGCCGAAGCAATCTTCTTTAAAAAATTACGCTGTTTTCCTCTTTTTCTTAATCATTATTATTACAATTACAGCAATAACAACTGCTGCAGCAAGGCTTGCAACAATTGCAAGACTTCCGTTTGTGATAATTGATGCGGAATTGTTTGAATCAATGTTCTGCAAACCAGTATACGATATACAAAGATATTTTTCTGCGTTGTAGTCACTAATAACTTCTGCCAAAGTCTCGTTTTCACCAGCTTTAGCAATAATGTTCTCTCCAAAAGTGATATTCGACATAGCACCATCTACTCCGACAGACCCGATGAACCAAGGATCCTCATCTGCTTCTCCGCCAGGGCCACCTTTGCCGCCGCCAATGGCACGAAGATTACTTCTCATTCTTATTTCGCCTGATTTAAAAATGACAGTGCCGCCTGTACCTCCACGGCCTCCATTGCCTCCATGTCGTCCACCGTTACAAAATGCGCCTTTACCACCGTTGCCGCCACCGACGCAAACACTGGTATCGCTTTGTAAATCTACAATGCCGCCAAGAAAAACAATATTTCCGGCATTTCCACCAGCACCACCAGGTTGTCCAGAGGATATCATTACAGTATCTCCACCGTTACCGCCGTTGCCGCCGCCGATACAAGGAGCCTCTTTACAATGAATTGTGATAATACCACCATAAACTGTGACATCATTTCCGTTTCCGCCGTATGCGCCAGCTGAAAAACCTTGAGTATCTAGACTGCTGCCACCCTTACCACCGTTACCGCCACCGATTCCGACTCCGGCTTCGTTAGTTAGAATAAGCGTGCCACCTTTCCAATGCAATGCACCTGCGGCTTGCCCTGAGCGAGCAGGAGAAACGTCAATTACGGAATTTTTACCATGAAGGCTTCCGATAACCGCATTGCCTTCGACTGCCGAAGCAACCAGCTGACCCATAACAGCTTCGTCATCTGATTGAGCGAAAACAGTCAGACAATTTCCCGTTTCCAAAGTTATACCGCTGCTTGCCGTCAGAGTTTTTCCGTCTTTTAAAATAAGATTAACTTTTCATAAAACGACCGGTCTGCTGTCAAGCGTAACATCACTATCCAGAACGTACCAAGTATCCTGGTTTTCTTCACCCCATACTTCATCTGCAGATGAAACAAGCTTATATGAGCTAATAGAAGAAACTGTTGTATTTACTTTTTCGTTGTCATATGTCTTTTCAAGATATGTAACACTACTATCTGCAAAGATAGTAGTTTCTATTGCAAAAATCATTACTAATGTTGTTAAAATACTGATTATCTTTTTCATATCTAAAATCTCTGAAATGAAATAAAGTTGTTTGTATATTTTTCTATCTATTTTATTATAACAATTATAGCCAATCAAGGGGTTCCAGAGGATTGCTTCGCTTCGCTCGCAATGACAAGCAATGTTCACTCGCAATGACACAAAAAAAGAAGACTGCCAAAGCAATCTTCTTTAAAATGTGGTGCGGTATAATGGACTTGAACCATCACGGTGTTACCCATACGGCCCTCAACCGTACGCGTCTGCCAATTCCGCCAATACCGCGAATCAACATTTGATATATTAACACAGATAATCTATGTTGTAAACCCTTTTTTTATAAATAAAGTTTAAAAATTGCCATAATTATAATGAAAACTGGGTATGCAGCATACTGGATAATTTGAATTCCAATGCTATTTGGGCCTCTATTATCATCATAAAGCCAGATAAATGGTAAAGCTGCAAGTGAGAACAATTCTGGGGCAATAGGATATTGGATTCCGCCAATTTTTACCAAAGTTAATACATTATTTGATAGATAGAAACATATATATAAAAGTACTAATATTTGAGTAATTCTTGTATATGTAACCTCTCTTGCAACAAACATACCTAAAATAATAATGATTCCAAATCCACCAAAATCAAAATTATATCTCTTGGTAAAAATGTAGGCTATATATCCTAAAACAAATATTAAAATTAGATCGAGTACAATATTATCTTGTTTTTTATGAACATATTTAACAATGGCCATAATAATTAATCCTACAAGTAACGTAACCATTACATTGAAGAATTTCCAAGACCAGAATTTTTGTGTTCTATAAAAGCTATAAACAACTTGCGAAATGAGAGTAAATAAAACAAATCTTCTAAAATATAAATGAAGATTTGTAGAATGTGCTAAGCCTTCAACTAATAAGAACGCAAACAAAGTAAAAGATGTCCAGCCGAATGCTTCAAGCCAATCAAAGCCATAACCTTTTACATAACCAATACCTGCCATAACCATGGTAATTACACCAAGAAGTCTAATGGCAAATCCACTTATTCCAAATTCTTTTCTGCCTATTTGAATCATTATAAAATAAATATACCGTTTTCTTTACAAATCTTTTTAGTGTCTTCGTCCCATACTGCAGATTGTACTTCTCCAATGTGAGCAGCACCAAGTAATAACATACATAATCTGCTTTGACCAATTCCGCCACCAATAGTAAGCGGCATGTCGTCATTTAAAATTGCATTATGAAATGGGAACTCTCTTCTTTCATTATGCCCCGATTTATTAAGTTGATAATCCATAGATTTGGCATCTACTCTGATACCCATACTTGAAATTTCAATTGCACAATTTAAAATTTCACTCCAGAATAGTATATCACAATTAAGTTGCCAATCGTCATAGTCAGGAGCCCTCATATCATGAGGTTTACCACTTTTTAAATCATCACCGATTTGAAGAATGCAAGTAGTATGATGTTCATTAACATATGCATTTTCACGACCTTTACCATCAAGATCTGGATACATATCTTCTAATTCTTGTGATGTAACAAATGATACAACTCTATTCTTTAAAGGTAAAGTCTTAAGCTCGTGAAAACGCTGTCTAAGTTCATCTTCTGTATCACAAATTGCGCCAACAATATCAACAACTGTTTCTTTTAAGAAATCTAAATTACGTTGCTGCCTTGTAATAACCTTTTCCCAGTCCCACTGGTCTACATAAACAGAATGAAGATTATCTAATTCTTCTTCACGTCTAATAGCATTCATATCTGTATATAAACCATGGCCAGCATAGAAATTATAATCTTTTAAAGCTTGTCTTTTCCATTTAGCAAGAGATTGAACAACTTCACATTGTCTTCCGTCTTCTCTAATATCAAAGTTGACTTTTCTTTCAACTCCGGAAAGGTCGTCGTTTAAACCTGTTGATGCTTCCAAAAATAATGGAGCAGAAACACGGCTAATATGAAGTGCATGGCTAAGGTTTCTTTCAAAAATAGTATGAACCATACCAATAGCTTTTTGCATGTCATAAATGTCTAATCTTGTATGGTATGCTTGTGGAACAATTACTTTACTCATTTATTTAATAATCTTTCTACTGTAGATATTTTAGCTGATAATGTAAATATTATCATTGCCTGTTTAAGCTCTTCTTCTGAAGGATAGCTTGGAGCAATTCTTAAGAATGAATCATCAGGATCTAAATGATAAGGATGTGTGGCACCTGGTTCTGTCATAGTTAAGCCACACTCTTTACATAATTGATAGATTCTTTTCGCACAATTATTCTTTGCAATAAATGTTACAAAATAGCCGCCATCTGGTTTTACCCAGCTTCCTGCATCTAAACCCGATAGTTCAGTATCTAACATATTTAGCACAATGTCAAATTTAGGCCTTAAAGCATTTGCATGTTTATCTAATAAAGACTTTATTCCATCTAAATCTTTAAGAAATTTAACATGTCTAAGCATATTTATTTTATCCCAGCTAATACTTTCTGCATTAAGCTGTTTCATTGAAAATTCAATGTTTTCTTTAGATGCGCCAAAGAATGAAACTCCACTTCCTGGGAATGTAATTTTAGAAGTTGAACCAAATATATACGGTCTATTTGGGAATCCGGCTTTTTTACATTCATCTAGAATGTTAAGAACCTCTACATCTTTATAAACATAATGATATGCATAAGCATTATCCCAGAATATTCTAAAGTCTTTGGCAGCAGTTTCCATAGAAGCCAATTGTTTTACTGCTTCATCACTGTAACAACCGCCATAAGGGTTTGTATACTTAGGAACACACCAAATGCCTTTTACTGTCTCATCTTTTACAAGCTCCTGAATGGTTTTCATGTCTGGGCCCCACTCTGTAAGCTTTACCGGAATCATTTTGATTCCCAGAAATTCGCAAATAGTAAAGTGTCTGTCATAGCCTGGTACAGGGCAAATGAATTTTATTTCATCATATTTGCACCATGGTTTTTCAGAACCTAATACACCTTTAAGCATTGCACGGGCAACGCAATCATACATTATATTTAATGATGCATTGCCCATGACAAGTGTTTCTTCTGGCTCAATTCCTAAATAATCAGCAAAAAGTTTTCTTGCTTCCGGAATACCTGGCAGATCACCATAATTACGAACATCCTGACCATCAGATGCAATATAGTTATCATCATTTGTTAAGACATTCATCATCGGCATACTAAAATTAATCTGCGCAGTATTTGGCTTTCCGCGAGCCATATTTAAATTAAGATTTAAGTTTTGGTATTCCTTATATTTTTTATTTAATTCTTCTAATTCTAAACGAAGTTCTTCTTTAGAATATTCATTATATGATTTCATTATTTTGTTCTAAATCTCTTTGTAGGTTTATATTCGCAGTGAAGCACTTCGTGTGCAACCTTGCTACCTGGTTTTTTCAAGAATTCTTTATATACTTTTTGAACATATGGATTCTGATGAGATTTTCTCATTTCCATTTTCTTATCTTGTTTATATAAAGCATTTGCTCTAAGCTTTGCAAGATCTACATGTCCACGAACATCAGCGGTTTGATAAGGCTGTCCGCCACCATTTACGCATCCACCAGGGCATGCCATAAATTCAATAAAGTCGTAAGAGCGTTTTCCTTCTTTGATATCTTTAAGAACCTGACAAACATTATGAAGACCACTAGCAACACAAACATTAACTGTCTTGCCTGGAAGTTCATAGCTTGCTTCTTTAATTCCGTTAAAGCCTCTTACTTCTTTGAATTCAATAGGAGCAGCTTCATCGCCAGTTACAATCTCTACAACTGTTCTTAATGCAGCTTCCATTACACCGCCAGTAGCACCGAAAATTACAGATGCACCAGTTGAGATACCAAGCATAGGGTCAAATTCTTCGTCATCAAGTTCATTAAACATAATACCTGCACGTTTAATCATTCTGCCAAGTTCTCTTGTTGTTAAAGCAACATCTACTGGCATTTGACCATTTTCAAGCTTTTGTTCTTTTCTTGCACATTCATATTTTTTAGCAGTGCATGGCATAATTGAAACTACAAAGATATCTTTAGGATCAATCTTAGCTTTCTTAGCATAATAAGTTTTGACTAATGAACCAAACATCTGCTGTGGTGATTTGCAAGAAGATAGATTTGGTACAAATTCAGGGAAATGCTGTTCGCAGTAACGAATCCAACCTGGCGAACAAGAAGTAATAAGAGGTAAATTCTCGTTCTTCTTAATTCTTTCAAGGAATTCTGTTCCTTCTTCCATAATTGTAAAGTCTGCAGCGTTATCTACATCAAACACTTTATCAAAACCAAGACGTCTTAATGCAGCAACCATTTTGCCTTCAACATTTGTGCCAATTGGCATATCGAAGCATTCACCAAGAGTTGCTCTTACAGAAGGTGCTGGGCCAACGACAACATGTTTTTTAGGGTCGTTAAGTGCAGCCCATACTTTTTCAGTATCATCCTTTTCAGTTAATGCACCAGTTGGGCATGCAACAATGCACTGTCCGCAAGAAACACAATCAACTTCAGCAAGATTTCTATCAAATGCACAGCCAATATGAGTAGCAAAGCCTCTATCATTAGGGCCAATGCATCCAACTTCTTGACTATTTCTGCAAGCGGAAACACAGCGACGACATAAAATACATTTACTATTATCTCTTACTAAATGAAGAGCAGATTCTTCAAATTCCGGCTTTAAAGCTTCTGATTCATATCTTACAGTATCAATACCAAGTTCATCAGCAAGTTCTCTTAATTCGCAGCTGCCATTTCTTGGGCAAGTTAAGCATTCCATTCTATGGTTAGAAAGAATAAGTTCTACTGTAAGCTTACGAGCCTTCTTAACCTTTTCAGAATTTGTAACAACTTCCATACCTTCGCTAATCGGATATACGCAAGAAGCTACAAGATTCTTTTGGCCAGTTACTTCAACAACACATACTCTGCATGCGCCGATTTCATTTAAATTCTTTAAATAACAAAGTGATGGAATTCTAATTCCATTCATTCTTGCTGCTTCAAGGATAGTTGTTCCTTCAGGAGCTTGAACAGCTAAGCCATTAATTGTTAAATTAATCATTTTTGATTTTGCCATTTCTTCTCCCTCCTATCTCTTATCAATAGCATTAAACTTACAGTAATTCATACAAGTGCCACACTTAATACATTTTGTTTGATCGATAACATGTGGGTTCTTAAGTTCTCCTGTAATTGCATTTGCAGGGCAATTCTTTGCACATAATGTGCAGCCCTTACATTTTGCAGGATCAATTACATACTGAATTAAGTCTTTACAAACACCTGCTGGGCACTTTCTATCAACTACATGAGAAATATATTCACTTCTAAAGTGCATTAATGTTGAAAGTACCGGGTTTGGAGCAGATTGTCCAAGGCCGCATAATGCATTTGATTGAATATGTTTACAAAGTTCTTCTAATTTATCAATATCTTCAAGTGTTCCCTTGCCTTTTGTAATCTTATCAAGAAGCTCGTACATTCTCATTGTACCGATTCTGCAAGGGGTACATTTACCGCAAGATTCATCAATAATAAAATCAAGGAAGAACTTAGCAATATCAACCATGCAGTTGTCTTCGTCCATAACGATAAGTCCGCCGGAACCGATCATTGAACCAACTTTTCCAACTGAATCAAAATCAAGTGGTGTATCAATTAAATCATATGGAATACATCCGCCTGATGGGCCACCAGTTTGTGCGGCTTTAAATTTCTTTCCGTTTGGAACGAATCCGCCAATATCTTCAATTACAGTTCTAAGAGGAGTTCCCATTGGAACTTCAACTAAACCTGTATTGTTAATCTTTCCACCAAGAGCGAATACTTTTGTTCCAGGAGATTTCTTTGTTCCAATCTTTTTATAAGCTTTAACACCATTATTAATAATCCAAGTGATGTTAGCATATGTTTCAACATTATTAAGAACAGTAGGCCTATCAAATAATCCTTTATTTGCAGGGAATGGAGGCCTATTCTTTGGTTCTCCTCTATATCCTTCAATTGAATGCATAAGTGCTGTTTCTTCACCGCAAACAAATGCACCGGCACCAAGTCTTAATTCAAGATCGAAATCGAATCCGGTTCCGTAAATATCTTTACCAAGTAATCCATATTCTTTTGCTTGCTTAATTGCAATATTAAGTCTTTTTACTGCAGTTGGATATTCTGCACGAACATAAATATAACCTTGATGTGCACCAATTGCATAACCACCAATAGCCATAGCTTCGATAACGCTATGTGGATCTCCTTCAAGAACGCTTCTATCCATGAAAGCACCTGGGTCTCCTTCATCAGCATTGCAGCAAATATATTTTACACCATCTGGTGAAACAGCATCATGCGCAAACTGCCACTTCTTTCCTGTTGGGAAGCCTGCACCACCACGGCCTCTAAGACCAGCATCTAAAATTGTTTTAATTACATCTTCAGGTGACATTGTAGTAAGAACTGTGGCGGGGGCGGCGGCCCCGCCAACTCCAATATATTCATCAATTGATTCAGGGTTAATTATGCCACAATTTCTAAGAACAAGTCTTTCCTGATGTTTATAAAATTCTGTATCGTTAAGACTTGTAACATTAGAGTTGTCTGTTGCGCCAATAGTATATTCTTTTACAATATTGTTATTTACGATATGTTCATCAATAATTTTAGAAACCATGTCGGCATTAAGCTTAACATATGTTACTTTTTCCTTACCCGGAATATATACTTCTGCAATAGGTTCAAGCCTGCATACCCCACTGCATCCAGTTTGAATTACTTCTACATCTTTTAAACCACGTGCTTTAGTTTCGTCTAAGAATTTTTGCATTACAGGTGTAGCGCCTGCAGCAATTCCGCAAGTTGCCATACCAACAAGAATTCTAATTTTATTTGAATCTATTAGATTATTTTGTTTATGCATTTGTTCACGGATAACTTTTAATTCTTCTAAGCTTTTCAAAACAAGTTCTCCTTTCATTACTTATATTTTGCAATGATTCCCGGAATCATATCAGGTGTAAGTCTCCCGTAAACATCATCATTAATCATCATGACAGGAGCAAGGCCGCAAGCCCCAACGCAACGGCATGTATCTAAAGAGAACTTTCCGTCTGGAGTAATTCCTCCGGCTTTAATATTTAATTGTTTTTCAATAGCTTCAA
Organism: Bacillota bacterium; assembly: GCA_030536235.1. Taxonomy (GTDB): domain Bacteria; phylum Bacillota; class Clostridia; order Peptostreptococcales; family Anaerovoracaceae; genus UBA1764. The sequence goes on along the minus strand of JAUNQK010000013.1, from coordinate 8,348 downwards.
GAATTGTACCTGAACCTTTAACATAACATGCTGTTCCAAGACATACAGAAATTCTGTATTTTCCCTTTGGGTTTAAAGTAAATTGAGCATAAAAAGAAGCAATTCCGTAAATTTCGGAAAGAGGTAAGTCTAATTCTTCAGCAATAATAATTTGAACCTCTTCTGGAAGATAACCATAAATTTCTTGGGCAGCCTGCATAATAGGCATTGTTGCACCCTGCTGGCCCTTATACTCTGCAATTACCTTACGTAATGCTTTTTCTTGTGCCTTAGTTCCTTTAAATGGAACCGCAGTTTTCATATTTGGCATAAAATACTTTAACCTCCATATATAAAAATACTTAATAACATGACAAAAACATGCATTAAAAAACTATGCATGTTTTTGGTAGTAACAAAATTTAATTAGCTGGTAAATCTTTAACCTTCTTTTTACTGATTATTTGCTGAGCAAAAATTACAACAAGCACGCATAAACCGATTAGATCGGAAACTAAACCTGGAACAATAAGAGCAAGACCACCAATAACAGAGATCACTCTAAGTAGCCCCGGAATCTTTGTCATAAAGTATCCTTCTAAAGCCATCGATACGCAGAACAAACCAATTACTGATGTAATAATAATTGAAACTACATCAAATGCTGTTGTATCAACAAATAGCATTGCCGGGTTCATAGCAAATACATAAGGAACAATAAATGCAGCAATTGCAAGCTTTGTTGCCTGAACACCTGTCTTCATAGGGTCGGATTTAGCAATTGCAGAACCTGCATATGCAGCAAGTGCAACCGGTGGTGTAATATCTGCAACAATACCAAAGTAGAATACAAAGAAGTGTGCAGCTACTTTAGGAATTCCAATAGCAATTAAAATTGGAGCGCACGTTGAAGCCATAATGCAGTAATTTGCAGTTGTAGGAACACCCATACCAAGAATAATGCAGCAAATCATTGTTAAAAACAGTGCAACAAAAATCTTAAGATCGATTCCGGCAATAACAGGAACCTTACTACTAATTGCAACAACAGCAGCAATTAATTTACTTGCTAAACCTGTTGCAGTAATACAACCGGAAATGATTCCTGCCATGCAGCAAGCAACAGCAACAGTAATAGTACTGTTTCCGCCAGCTTCAAGAGCTTCAAAAATTTTATTAAAAGTTATTCTATTATCTTTATCAAATAAGTTAACAATGATAGTTGCAAAAATAGCAAGTGTTGCAGCTGTTTGCATTGTTCTTACACCCTTAGTAACCATCCAAACAAGTAATACTAAAGGTAAAAGTAAATAAATTTTTTTGATCAGTTTTTTGATTTTAGGTAATCTTTCAGGTTCAATACCTTTTAAACCTAATTTTTTAGCTTCAAGGTGAACTGAAATAAAAATACCAAGGAAGTATAATACTGCAGGAAGTATTGCTTTTAAAGCTACAGTAGCATATGTTACATCCATATACTCTGCCATTAAAAATGCAGCAGCGCCCATAATAGGTGGCATAATTTGTCCACCTGTAGAAGCTGATGCTTCAACTGCACCAGCAAATTCAGGTTTATAACCTGTTTCTTTCATCATAGGAATAGTTACAGAACCTGTTGTTACTGTGTTACCTACTGATGAGCCAGAAACCATTCCACAAAGAGCTGAAGAAATAACAGCAACTTTTGCAGGACCGCCAGAGAACTTTCCTACTAAAGCATTTGCTAAAGAAATAAAGAATTCTGAGATGCCTGTTCTTTCAAGGAATGCACCAAAGATAATAAATACAACGATATATTTAGCACAAACCTGAATAGGTGTATTTAATACTCCGGAAGTACTAAAGAAAAGTGTATAAAGAAGGCGTCTAAATTTTGTACCAATTGCAAATGTGTAAATAAGAATTGCTGCTGCAACGCAAAGAATAGGAAGCCCTACACATCTGCGGCATAATTCCATAAGAATTAAAATACCAATTACAGCAATTGCAACATAAGTTGGTGTCATTTTAGAAGCACTGGTTAATACAAGAATTAACTTGTTGTATGAAAGTGCATACCAAAAGAAACAAGCAGCGCCAATAACCATCAAAATAAAATCATACCAAGGAATATAATTTGTTCTAACGTGATGCTTACTTGCAGGATACTGTAAGAAACCAATAATTATAATTGCACCAATAAATGTGCAAAGTCTAATTTCAAGTGATGCAGTACTAAATAATGTTGAGCAAATACAATAAAGAGAAAATAAAACCTTAATAATACGCACAATAAGAGCCGGCTTCCCGTCCCAAAGACGAGTGTTGGACTCTTTATCGTATTTCCTCATTATGTTTTCTACATCCGAAGTGGCGCTATTCACGCCACTTGGATTAATATTTTTGTTAATTTCAGACATGGTTATATTTAAGTAAAATTATTTAACGTCAACTGTAATACCATTTTCAGCGAAGAACTTAGCAGCACCTGCGTGGAATGGAACTGATGTAACTGATGATGCAAAGTTAAGATCAAGATCTTTTCCCTTTGCATGAGCTTCTGCTACAGCATCTTTGTTATTAAAGATAGTTGACATAATTGTATAAGCAACATCTTCAGAAACATCATCTCTTACAAGAACCATAGCTGCGATAGCAACTGTCTGAGCTTCTGGAGCATCACCATATGTTCCGGCAGGAATTACATGTTTGCTATAGTATGGGCTCATTTCGATTAACTTATCAATATGTTCATCATCAATTGAAACGATATAAGCCTGCTTAGCTGTTGAAAGGTCTGTAATTGATGTTGTTGGAGCACCAGCTACAACGAATGCAGCATCAATCTTGTTATCCTTTAAGCTTTCTGTTGAATCACCGAATGACTGATATACAGGTGTAATATCATCAAGTGTCATGCCATATGCAGTAAGTACATCAATTGCATTGAAGTATGTACCAGAACCAACAGCACCTACAGAAATTGTTTTACCTTTAAGATCTGCAGCAGTCTTAATTTCAGGGTCGCATGTTACAATCTGAACATCTTCCATATATAGTGCACAAAGTGCTGAGAAGGATTCAATCTTGTTATCGAATCCGTTTGTTCCGTTATATGCATAAGACATAATATCTGACTGGCAGAATGCAAGTTCAACATCACCAGCATCCATGTCTTCTACATTTGACTTAGAACCATTACCAGTAATAGCTGTAATGTCTAAATCTGTGTTGTTAGAAACATACTGTGCAAGAACAGTACCATAAGCATAATATGTACCTGCTTCTCCGCCTGTAGCGAATGTTAAAGCAGTAGATGTAGTTGAAGCACCCTCTTCACCGCAAGCTGCAAATGTGAAAATCATTGCGAGTGCTAATACAATTGAAAGTAATTTTTTCATTATTTTTCTCCTTATTTATGTTAATTTATTATTAACTAATTTACATATTGTATTTTAGTATATCACGCAAAATAATTCAACAAAAAAGAGAAAAAGTTTTTGTATTCAAAGGCATATATCGTATACAATCAATAAATGTTTCGGTTTTTTGAAATATCATCCTTAATAATTATCGTAAATCCAGTAAATACCAATCAGATACTTGGTAAGGCTTGAAAAAAAAATATAATTGACGCATAATTAACACATTATGAAGAATGTTTTATTAATAATTAACCCAGTTGCAGGAAGATTAAAAGCGCGTGGTGCCCTTTTCGACATCGTTAAAACTTTTTGTGAAGCTGGCTATAAAGTAACAACTCAAACAACACAAAGACAAGGTCATGCTATCGAACTTGCAGCAAACGCAGAAAAAGAAGGTTATGATTTGGTTTGTTGCAGTGGCGGTGATGGAACTCTGCACGAAGTCATAAACGGAGTTATAGGAAGTGGTTCAAATATTGCCGTTGGCTACATTCCAGCAGGAACAACAAACGACTTTGCCGAAGCTTTAGAAATTTCTAAAGTACCTGCACATGCCGCACTTAATATCGTAAACGGTAAAAAAGTAAAGCTTGATGTTGGGGCCTTTGGCGACGATCAATATTTTAGCTATATTGCAAGCTTTGGTGCATTTACAAATATCGCTTACGAAGCACCTCAAGATTTAAAGAATCGTCTTGGTTACCTCGCATACATGCTTGAAGGTGCAAAAGATTTAGCAGAAATTAAATCTTATAAGATTAGTTATACTGTAAACGGACAAGAATATAGTGGAAAATATATCTTTGGTGGAGTTTCAAATTCAACGTCTGTTGCCGGAGGCATAATCAAACTTAACAAAAAAGGTATTGTCGATTTTCAAGATGGCAAATTTGAATTAATGATGATTAAAAAGCCAAACGATCTACTTGAACTTGGAGAAATAATTAACGGTATAACCTTCCAAGATTATAGAAGCAAAATGTTTGAATTTATGCAGGTTGAAGAAGTTGATTTTAAGACTTCAAAATCACTAATGTGGACACTTGATGGTGAACGTGGAGTTAGTAACCCAGAGTTTAAAATTAAGAATTTAAAGAAAGTATTAACAATAATAAAATAACAGGCAAAATGCCTGTTATTTTTATGTTATTGGTATAGTTACTATAAAATTTATATAGCCATCTTTATATTCTGCTTTTATTTTGCCATTATGTGATTCGCAAATACTTTTTGCTATCGGTAATCCTAAACCAAAACTTTCTTTAGTATTATGAGATTCATCTGTTCTATAGAATCTTTTAAATATATCGGTTAATTGTTGCGGGCTAAGTGGGTCTGATGGATTCGCAACAGAAAGAATTGCATTATGCCCATTTGATTGAAGCTTCACATAAACAATGCCAAGTTTAGAATATTTTGAAGCATTATCAAGAAGAATAGTTAACAATTGTTGCAATCTTTGTTCACTCCCAAAAACCGTTATATTACTTGCTATTTCTTCCTTTAAAGTTAAACCGAGTTCGTACATAACTGGTTCAAATTGCAGTAAATTAGTAGTAAATAATTCACTTAAATTAACCTTTTTAAAACCAGCAGATTCACCTTTTTCTATTCTGGCTAAATTAAGCAAATCTTCGACTAAAGAACGCATTTGCCTTGAAACAGTTAATATATTTTTACTATATTTCTTTTTATCTTCTTCAGAACAATCAGCCTGAAGCATCTCTGCATTTGTAGTAATTACAGTTAAAGGAGTCTTTAATTCATGAGATGCGTTATTAACAAATTGTTTTTGTTCTTCCCAGTTTTTTTCTACAGGTTTAACAACCCATTTTGATAATATGAATGCAATAAGCCCAAACAGAGCAACACATATCAAACCGATAACTATGAATCTTACTCTCATATCTTTTAGAATAAGCGCAAGAGCATAACGACTAATAAAGAATTTATTAATTGAAATCTTTATTATGTTATAAAGAACAGTAAAAAGACATGACAAAATAATAGCTACAATTACAACTACTATTATTACAAATCTTAATCTTAACTTCTTTATATCTTGACGCATACTATTCTGTTTCTAAATGATAACCAAGTTTTCTTAAAGCAACAATCTTAACATTTGATCCTATGCTTGCAAGTTTCTTTCTTAAAAAGCCAACATATACTTCAACATGATTTTCAACTGCATCAGAATCATATCCCCAAACGCGAGCAAGAATAATTTCTTTAGACATATTCTTTTCTTTGCTCTGCATCAGAAGTCTCATAACATCAAATTCTTTAGCTGATAATCTTACACTTTTTTCTCCGCAAATAAGTGTACTAATAGATAAATCCAGTTCGGTATTTCCAAATACGAGTTCATCAACTTCGTTACCTTGTCTTCTTAATAATGCGTTAATACATGCAAGTAATTCTCTGCTATCAAAAGGTTTAGTAAGATAGTAATCTGCACCTGCATTTAAACCTTCAATTCTATCTTCTAAGCTTGATTTTGCAGTAAGCATAAGAATTGGAGTAGCACAATGTTTTGCACGAACATGTCTTGCAACTTCATACCCATTCATCTTAGGCATCATAACATCTAAGATTAGTAAGTCGTAAACACCAAGTTCTGCATAATCTGCGCCGTCTTCGCCGTCATATACAGCTTCAACATCAAAACCACGTTTAGAAAGCAAATCTTTTAAAGAATCTGCTAGCAATTTGTCATCTTCAATAATTAGTATCTTCATAATTTCACCTACTTTGATACATAGATATTATATACCAAAACTTAAAAAATGCTGAAAATAAAAACCCCTTCAGTTTTCTGAAGGGGTAAAAATAAACTTAATTATTTAGATTTTTTTGCTGTTTTTTTTGCTGTTGCTTTCTTAGCTGGAGCCTTTTTTGCTGGCTTTTTAGCAGCTTTTTCTTCAGCTTCTAACTTAATAGATGACTGTGCAGCAGCGAGTCTTGCGATTGGAACTCTGAATGGGCTGCAAGAAACATAATCAAGACCAACTCTGTTGAAGAAATCAACTGATGTTGGGTCTCCACCTGTTTCACCGCAAACACCAAGGTGAAGGTCTTTGCGAGTTGCTCTTCCCTTTACGCAAGCCATTTCAACTAACTGACCAACACCAGTCTGGTCGAGCTTAGCAAATGGATCGTTTTCGTAAATCTTCTTATCATAATATGAAGTAAGGAACTTACCAGCATCATCACGGCTGAAACCGAATGTCATCTGTGTAAGATCGTTTGTACCAAATGAGAAGAACTCAGCTTCTTTAGCAATAGCATCAGCTGTAAGAGCAGCTCTTGGAATTTCAATCATTGTACCAACAAGATACTTCATCTTGCTCTTGTTAGCCTTAATGATAGCATCTGCTGTATCGCAAACAATCTTCTTTACATAAGCAAGTTCTTTAACTTCGCCTACGAGTGGAATCATAATTTCTGGAACCATAGTCCACTTTGGATGTTTCTTCTTAATAGCTAAAGCTGCCTTAATTACAGCAGAAGTCTGCATTTCAGCAATTTCAGGATATGTAACAGTAAGTCTGCATCCACGGTGACCCATCATTGGGTTGAATTCATGAAGACCATCAATGATGTTCTTGATTTCAGCAACAGACTTATTCTGAGCCTTTGCAAGAGCTTTGATTTCAGCTTCTTCTGTAGGAACGAATTCGTGAAGTGGTGGATCTAAGAAACGAATTGTTACTGGGAATCCCTTCATTGCTTCGTAAATTCCTTCGAAGTCTTTCTGCTGGAACTTTTCAATCTTTGCTAAAGCTTTCTTACGTTCTTCAACTGTATCAGAGCAAATCATTTCTCTAAATGGACCGATTCTATCTGGATCGAAGAACATGTGCTCTGTTCTAGTAAGACCAATACCTTGTGCACCAAGTTCTACAGCCTTTGCAGCATCCTTTGGTGTATCAGCATTTGTTCTAACCTTAAGTCTTCTATATTTATCAGCCCATGTCATAATGCGCTTGAAGTCACCGGAAATTGTAGCATCAACTGTCTTAATCTCGCCAGCATAGATGTTACCAGTTGAACCATCGATAGAGATAACATCTCCTTCTTTGTAGATCTTACCTGCAAGTTCGAACTGTTTCTTTGCTTCGTTCATCTTAATTTCGCCACAACCTGATACGCAGCATTCGCCCATACCACGAGCAACTACAGCAGCGTGTGATGTCATACCACCACGAACTGTTAAGATACCCTGTGCAGCCTTCATACCTTCAATATCTTCAGGTGAAGTTTCAAGTCTAACGAGAATAACCTTAGCCTTCTTATCCTTTGCAACAGCTGCTTTAGCATCTTCTGCAGAGAATACAACCTTACCTGATGCAGCACCAGGAGATGCACCAAGACCTTTACCGATTGGTGTAGCCTTCTTAAGTGCAGCAGCATCAAATGTTGGGTGAAGAAGTGTATCAAGATTTCTTGGTTCGATCATTGCTACAGCTTCTTTTTCTGTAATCATCTTTTCATCTACGAGATCGCAAGCAATCTTAAGAGCAGCCTGAGCTGTTCTCTTACCGTTTCTTGTCTGGAGCATATAGAGCTTTCTATCTTCGATAGTAAATTCCATATCCTGCATATCTCTATAGTGAGTTTCAAGAGTCTTGCATACCTTTGTAAACTGATCGAATACTTCTGGCATGTACTTCTTAAGTTCAGCAATTGGCATTGGTGTACGAACACCAGCAACTACGTCTTCGCCCTGAGCATTGAATAAGAATTCACCCATAAGTTGTTTCTTACCAGTTGCAGGGTCTCTTGTGAATGCAACACCAGTACCTGATGTTTCACCCATATTACCAAATACCATTGGCATTACGTTAACAGCTGTACCCCATGAATATGGAATATCATTGTCTCTTCTGTATACATTAGCTCTTGGATTATCCCATGATCTAAATACAGCTTCGATAGCACCGAAAAGTTGTTCCTTAGGAT
>JAUNQK010000063.1 GCA_030536235.1 Bacillota bacterium | reverse complement strand
CAACTACGCCCTTTGTGGACTTTCACCACAGACTGACGGCATGCCCGTCATACTAGCTAAAAGGTTCTGACAGCGCTTGCTATCAGAACCTTTTTATTTTTCGCGCTCATATGCTTTTAATCTTATTGCAATCTTGCAAAAATATCTTGGATTGTCTTTTTATCCTCAATAAGGGTTATTGCAAAACATTTCTTTCCAGCATCTTTAATGGATGCCCCAATATGGTATCCCTTGACATAATCAAGAATTAGAAATCTATCATGAAAATTTGATGTATGTTTGATAGCCAAAGAAGAATATTGTTCGTTAAATAAAGCAATTTCAGAATCAGTCAATCTATCACCCTTTTTTGATGTATAAACTTCAACTGCAACCCCGGGTTGTTTTTTGCTTAGCAAATCTAATGTACCAGTATCAACATACCCATCAACTAAAATGAGAACCTTCTTTGCTGAATGTATTATTTTAGCCAGAAGACTAAAAGCATCATATATTTGACCATCATAAAAGATTTTTTGCGATGATTCTTCATGAGATGAAATATATTCAATAATTTTCTCTATTTTTTGATCTGTATCTGCTTCAAATTCGAGTTGGCGAAGTTCAACTTTGCTAATTTTCTCAAATAACAAATCATTTTTAGCTATGAAAGTGCGCATCTCACGGAATGCTCGCATAATAAAAATTGACTGCTGTTCTGCAATCTCTCCCTTTAAAACTGTGGCCAGCATATATATACCCTGTTCTGTAAAAGCATATGGAGCTTTTCGGCGCCCTCCAGATTGCCCAGAAAAGAAAGAGCCATTTTGTGAAGTCACAATTTGTGACTTCACCTGTTCAATTTCCTCCTTAGTTAGTTGGAACATAAAATCACCTGGAAAGCGTCCTATGTTCCTTTTAACCTGTTGATTTAGCGTTTTAACCTCATAGCCATATATGTTTGCCAAATCGAAATCAAACATTACCTGCTGCCCACGAATTGTATAAATCATACTTTGAACATTTGAAGCAGTAATTTCGCTTAAAACAGTTTCTTTCATTACACTAATATACTCCCTTCAAAATGTAATAATGCGCAATGCCACATCTTGATATATTATTACTATACTGTAAATATATGGCAGTGTCAATATATGGTAATGCTTTCTGAAATACATGCCATTATAAAAACTGCTGAAATATATCTGAAACGAATAGCCTGAATGTGCTAAAATTGATTTAGTAAAACACATACTAATTAAGTGGAGATTCATATATGAAAAAATTATACCCAGTTATAATAGCATTATTCTTCCTGTTAATTTCACAAAATGCTTTTGCAAGTGACATAGACCACGAAAGCCATAATACAGTCCTTACAGAAATATGTTTGGAAAATGAAAATGGCATTGAATTTTGTGGCAAGTTTTACTGTGAAGATTGCAATGAATACTATCACGACACCATTGATAGTGAAGATGTTGGGATGCCAATTATCAATATTGAGGATAATGACAATCTTGATAAGGTAACAAAAGAAAACAAATTAGCCTTCCCTATCAGCTATCAGTCTGAGGCTAAAAGTTTTGAATGTACTGCCACCTTTAAATGGCAAGGAACTACATCAATTGAATTCCCTAAGAAAAATTACAGCATTCAGCTATTTGAAGATGCTTCACTAGACAAGAAAAACAAAGTTGAACTGTTTAAAGGATGCGGCGAGCAAAGTAAATATTGTTTAAAAGCAAATTGGGTAGACTTTTCTCAGGCTCGCAATATTGTTTCAGGACAGATATATAACGAAATCGTTAAATCCAGAGGAAAAGATGATCAACTTGGCAATCTCGCCAATGGCGGAGTTGTTGATGGTTATCCAGTACTCGTTTACCGTGATGGAGTCTTCTACGGGCTATTCACACTCAATATTCCAAAGGATAAATGGATGTTTGGGATGAATGATGAAACTAAAAATCAAGCGCTACTCTTTGCAGATAACTGGCAAAAGTCTCCAAAGCTTCTTTCTAAAATAAAGAATGCTAATGATGTAAGCACAAGCGGATGGGATATCGAATATTGTTCTACTGAAGATTCAACATGGGCAGTAGAACTAATGAATGATTTTATTGAATATTTAAACAATGATCGTTCCAATTTCAAGAAGCTTTCTGACTATGTTGATGTTGATCGTGCTATAGATGTTATGATTTACACATATTTTATCTACGGCACAGATAACGCAGCTAAAAACATCATGTGGGCTTGCTATGACGGTAAAACATGGATTCCATCAGTATATGACATGGACGGAACTTGGGGAATGAAATGGGACGGAAGCTTTTATAATGATGCAGAAACCGCATTTACTCCAGCTGAAACAAATAGCACAAGCAAGATCAATCCTTACGGCCTTGATTATCAATACAATGCAGGAACAGGCAACATGCTCTTCCTTAGACTACTTGAAACATATCCAGAAGAAATAAAAGCTCGCTACAAGGAACTTCGTCAAAACATATTAACAAAAGATCATGTAAACGATATGTTTGATTCGTTCTTTGAACAAATTCCATCATATGTATATGATGCAGAGAGAGCAAAATGGGAGGATGCTCCAAGTAATAGCAGTAATGATCTTCATCCACAGCAAATTAAATCTGCAATAGAAGCTCGAATCAAATGCTTAGATAATTACTTTGGAACAGAAGAAAAGAAGAAACAGTGCTTCCTGTCTACGCTATTCTCTAGTTTAAGCAAATAAGAAAACAGCCACTCAACTAACGAGTGGCTGTTTTCCATATTATCCCCTTTTATTAAGATGCTAATGTTTGTTCGTAATGTTTAATTTTATTAACTATGAAAACAACAAGCGGAGTTAAAACAACTTCAACAAGAGTTTTTAGAGTACCTTGGATTAGAATGATTGCAGCAAGCTGATATACACTTTGAATAATGACTCCGTATCCTCCAATAAATGCATATAGTAAAGGAAGGAATACTAAAGAGTCTATTATTTCTCCGCACAAAGATGAAAGCAGACTGCGGTGAATAAAGCCAACATTATTGTTATGTTTGTCTTTATTTTTCATTCTTCTAAAAATTAAATCGTTCGCCAAATCTCCACACATATATGCAGTAAGTGATGCAAACAAAACGCCGTATGATGAACCCAAAACATCTGCAAATTCTGCAGAAAAAACAGGATCAATACCTGGTAAAGCAATGATTAGTTCAAAGAACCCAACCATGAAAAGATTAGCAAAGAATGAAATCCAGCTAATTTTTCTGCTCCAAGCATAGCCATAGACTTCAGAGAAAATATCTGAAGTAATATATGTAAATGGGAATACAACAAAAGACGCTGCTATTGAAAGTGGCAGTCCTTTGATTTGTAAACCAAATAAAACAATACTTTTTGTAGCAACAATATTACTAATCAATAAGGCTGTTACAGATAAGATTGAAAGAATCAAAAACAGTGGAGACATCTTACGATGAACATCCAACTCAAGACTCTTAATCGCTTTTTTGAATAACTTTATTATCATTATATTTCTTCCATCCCTAATCCATTCTATTGTGCTAATTTGTATAACGCCAACTGATTTAGTGATATTCCCTCGAGCTTAGCTTCTACAGCTAATTTTCTGTGGAGCGATTTTGGAATACGCAAAACAAATTTACCACTGTAATCTTCACTGTCTAAACATGCTGGAATCTTATCGCCATTTTCTAGAGCGTCTTCAAACCAAAGCGACATTGCCTCGTCAAGATTCTTGTAAGCATCTATATAGGTATCACCGACAGTCATACATCCATCAAGCTCTAATGCGAGTGCAACAAAATAATGCCCGCTCTCATCAGATATAGGCTTAATGATTCTAGTATAAGGAAGTTTCATACAATCTTGAACTGTCATTTTTTCTCCTTTAATAAAGATAACACTAGCTTATCGATATCAGGCAAACCCCATCCCCCTTTATGATACTATATACAGTACTAATTTGCAAACTAATTAATTTGCAGAATTTTACTGTAATATTTTACCATATAGCTGAAACCTCTGCAAGTGCACATCAATTCCTGATAATTAAAAGAGCCCAGACATTTCTGTCTGGGCTTTTTTATTGCATCTTTTCTTGAACTTGTCAAATAAAGTGGAGTCATAAAACTCACGCTCGCTCTATGCAGCCATCAGCTCTTGATCTTCAAAGAGTCTTCTGAAGGCTGCTGGCGGAAGACCCTTTGGATTTGATGTATATATTCTTTGTTGGTTGTAATAAGTAAACACATAAGTGAAGATTAGAAGCTGTACTTCAGACATTTTCATCCTGTAAGCGGGAATCCTGTAAAGCAGTTCCTTTTTCAAGGTAGCAAAGAAGCTTTCCATCCTGCAGTTATCATAGCAGTGATCTACACCGCTAAGGCTTTGGATAATGCCATTGCTTTTAAGAGTATTCCTAAAGGCTTCACTTGTGTACTGGCTGCCTCTGTCACTGTGCAGGATGGCACCTTTAATTCCATACCTGCAGATAGCAGCATTTACGGTATCAATGCAGAGTTCTTTCTTCATGTTGTTTCTTAGACATAAGGAAAGGATTTCTCCGTTGTAGCAGTCCATGATTGGAGAGATGTATAGCTTTCCATCGATGCACTGTATTTGAGATATATCAGTTAATAGCTTGGTAAACGGTTTATCCGAAGAGAAATTCTGCTTTAAGAGATTTTCTCTTTCCTGGATTTCTGTTGTAGCATGGGTAAGACCTTTTGGCCTTCTATGCGGCTTATGAAGCCATCCATTGGCTCTCATTATCCTGGTTATTCTTCGTATGCCGGCTTTTATGCCTCGCATTGCTAATGCGATTTGCATACGAGGAGCACCGTAGTTATCATTGAAGATACTTTCTTCTAAGATTCTACGAATAGCAGCCGAAAGAGACTCATCCTTACTTGGTTTTCCAAGGTTTGCTTTGTACTTGTAATAGCCAGATTCACTGACTTCGAGAAGTCTGCAAAGCTCTTTTATGGGCCAGCGCTTTTCATTTAGATAAATAAACTTGTAACGCTCATGAGTTCTTATCTCTTTCGGCTCTCTGCGAAAAAACCGAGCGCCTCCTTTAAGATCTCATTAGCACGCTTAGTTTCAGCAAGTTCTTTTTCAAGTTCTTGGATTCTAAGCTGTTCCGGTGTGATTGGACCATCTTGTTTATGGCCGCTGCCAACGAAGGCATATTGCCCGTTTTCGCGGCTTGTACGGTTCCAACACACTAAAGTGTTGTAATTTACGCCTAATTGAGCGGCAGCCTGTTTCATCCCTACTTCCTGGGATAACCTAACAGCGTCCTCTTTGAAGGCTTTATCATATTTCATGTCCTGTCCCTCCTGGTGATATTGTACCACCTTCGCGTGGGTTTCAGGACTCTACTTAAATGATATCATTCCA
>JAUNQK010000012.1:5264-21044 GCA_030536235.1 Bacillota bacterium | reverse complement strand
GAGCACCAGAGAAAGCTACCATAATGAATGGAGCTGGCTTACCATTTGCATAGCACTTTTTCCAAGCGCCAACGGATGATTGTGCAGCGAAGCCTGCACCAAAAGCTGAACCCATAGCAGAAAGGCCAAGAGCACAAGCCATTCCAATAAATTCACTAATGATCATAATAATCTCCTTTATTTTTTAATCTTATCTGATTTTTTAAACGGGTTATATGCAATTCCCGACCACTCCATTCCAAGCTGGCCAGAGAATTCCAACAAATTAAGTCTTACGCCATGTACAACTACAGACAGCAGACCCATAACTAAGTTCAGCGCGTGGCCAATAATCATAATTACTGCCCCAACCACCACAAGTGGGCCGTTGAATCCAAGTGCCATGTTGTTAAAGCTTTGTGCAATTGCAAGTGATGCCATACCTACAGCAAAGAGTCTAATGTAACTCATAATATTTCCGAAAGCACTAATAGTGTTAAGGAAGGTTGTGAATGCATCGCCGACTCCGGCCTTAAGCCCTGCTGCAAAACTTCTTTCCGGAGACATTCCGCCAAAGAGTACTACCAATAAGAATCCGGCAACAACTACTATTGCCACAGGGATTAAGTTTACTTGTTCACCTATTACTAAGAACAGAACAACGAAGTAAAGTGCATCAATTGCAAGCAGCCATCCGATATCAGCAACCAGACTTAAATCTTTTGATTTTAGCTTACGTCTAATATTCATGATACATGCAAGTGTTAACTGAATAGCACCGATTATGAAGCAGAACTTCATAATTGCATTTTGCTGAGCCGTTGTTGTAACCCCGAAGTATTCCGGATAATTTGCAAAGCTTGGAATAACCAATGCTTTTAAGAATGGAATCTTCATTGCGCCTTCAAGGCCAAACCATGTTCCGGTTAAGCTGCCCCACACCACAGTTCCTATCGAAAGAACATACAAGAGCATAACTAAATCGGAAAGCTTTTTACCTTTAACATGAAGGGTAATTGCCACAAGCAAGAAGATAAGTCCATACCCGGCATCACCAATAATCATGGCGAAGAATAATGTAAAGAAACCTAAGAACCAGAATGAAATATCATATTCTTTATATCCCGGAACAGTTCCTAAAATATCAAAGATTGGTGTCATAAGCTTTGTAAGCTTATTGTACTTTACCTTTGTAGGAACCTTTTCATCATCATCGTCAGGATCATCTAAAGCATAAGCCCAAGACGATTTTGATGCGGCTTCTTTGAATTGTTCAAGATCAGATACAGGAATGTAACCTGATATATAAACAAGACCATCTTCGCTATTAACAGTATTGCTAACAGCAGAATATTCTTCATCATTTTGAGTATTAAGCATTTGCGCATTAAAGCTTGGAATATATTCTGCAGCTTCTTTCAAAGTGTTTTCACATTCTAAAAGCTTTGCATCGCATTCTGCTATTACTTGTTCTAATTCGCTAAGGCCTTTTGCCGGAAGCGCAAACTCACTTGATTTATACAGATCAGGAAGTTCCCCTATCACTGCAATCGCTGGCATCTTTTCAATAGATGCGAGATTAACATATTTAATCTCTTCGTTTGCTTTCAGCTCTTCTAAGACCTTCTTATCAAGTCTATAGAAGTGTAAGTCGAAACCCTCTTCTTTTAAACTTTTAACTTCTGCCGGAATAAAACTACCCCAGCCGCGAATCTTATCTGCCTCAGCAATCGCATTACTTCTTTCAGAATTTAATTCCTGTTTAAGATTAATTGCTTCGGCAACCTTATTAAATAATTTTTCAAATTCGTCATCAGAGAGCAAATCTTTGCTAAACGCTTTTGGAGCATAATCTTTTAAGGTTAACACTATCTTTGATAACAGTGAGAATCTCTCAAGATAAGATTTGTCGGCAACACTTTTCTCTGCAAAGTGTACTACGCCCAAATCTCTAAGCTGATCTAAAAGCTGAGTTTTAGCAGAGGCAACAGAGACGATATGAAGAACTTTCATTTTTTCTATCATGTCTCTACCCCCTGAAGCTTCTTCTTGGCAATCTTGCCGCGAACAACAGCCGCTGTTTGCTGATCGCCAAGATAAATACCAATAACGCGAATATTTTCTTTCGCCTCTGGTATCTTTACCTTTTCAAAAAGATTTACACGTTGAGCAGTAGAACGTAATTCTTGTTCAAGCAAATCTGCCTGCTTTCTTAGAGTTGTTGCTAAAGCATCAAGCTTTGCAATCTCTCTAAGCTTAATTACTGCTGTATCTACCCAAAGAGGATAATCAGCCACGTCATATTCGATGTCTTTGAAACTTAATTCTTTAAAAACAGGAATACGAACGCCAGCTATATTATCAGTATCGCAAATTACTTTATCAGGCTGAACAATATTTGATAGTTTTTTCTCTTCGTCGAAGAGTTTATTTTCTGCAAATACTGCTACCCAATCATCTAAATCGCCAATCATTTCACTGCGAGCTTTCTCTGTTAATTGAAGCTCACTAACAACTTGTGTAATCACTGATTGCAGTTGTTGTTTTTTAAGCTGAAGTGTTGGGAGATAGCGTTCAAACTGCTTAAGCTTATCTTTCTGAACTTTTAATTCATTTTTAGTAAGTTTAACAGCCATAATTGCCCTTTCTTTTAACCAATTTCCTTAGGCCATCTTTCATTAAGAAGGCTGGTCTTAAGACCTGTTTCATTTGGTTCGAAGCATTCAGCTAATATTTCCCAACCTAAATCTAAAGCATCTTCAAGTGGAATATTAACGCTAAGATCCATTAATTTGGATTCAAAGAGCTCGCCATATTTAATAAGCTTTTCGTCCCATTCACTCATAAGAAAACCCATTGATTTCTTTTCAAGACTTTCTTTATATGAGCTGTAAAGACGAATCATACCATCCATTAAAGCACGGTGATCGCTTCTGGTTGCATCATTTACATTTTGTTTAAGACGAGACAATGAGCCGAATGGTTCAATGTGTCCGTTCTTTAAATAGTACTGGCCTTCTGTAATATAGCCAGTGTTATCTGGAACCGGATGAGTTACATCATCGCCCGGCATAGTTGTAACACCAAGAATTGTGATTGAGCCGGAACCTTCAAAGTCAACAGCCTTTTCATATCTTGAAGCAAGGCAGCTGTAAAGGTCTCCAGGATAACCACGGTTTGATGGAACCTGTTCCATAGTAATTGCCATTTCTTTTTGTGCATCGGCAAAGTTTGTCATATCAGTAAGAAGAACAAGAACCTTCTTTCCTTCCAAAGCAAACTGTTCGGCAACAGCAAGTGACATATCAGGAACAAGTGAGCATTCTACGATAGGGTCTGCTGCAGTATGAACAAACATTACTGTATGGCTCATTGCGCCGCCCTTTTCGAGTGCATCTCTAAATGATAAATAGTCATCATACTTAAGACCCATGCCACCCAAAATAATAACGTCAACTTCTGCCTGAAGAGCAATTCTCGCAAGAAGCTGGTTATATGGTTCTCCGGAAACAGAGAAAATAGGAAGCTTTTGGCTTTCAACAAGAGTGTTGAACATATCGATCATAGGAATACCTGTACGAATCATTTTCTTAGGAACGATACGTTTAGCCGGATTAACAGAAGGGCCTCCAATTGGAATCATATTATCTGTTAATGCAGGGCCGTTATCACGAGGAACGCCAGAACCTGTGAATACACGGCCAAGAAGATGGTCTGAGAAAGATACCATCATTGGTCTTCCGAGGAACTTTACAGTATCAGTTGTACTAACGCCTTGTGCACCTGCAAATACCTGAAGAGAAACGATATCTTTATCAAGTTTAATTACTGTTGCATAGCTATCGCCAACAAGAGCAAGGTCACCATTCTTAACGCCTTCGGCACGAACAGTAACAACGTTGCCAACAATTGTTTCAATTTTTGTATAAACTTTTTGCATGACAACCTCCTTTACTTTGATACCTTCGACTTATAGCAGTCAGTAAGTCTTATCTCTTGAGCTTTAAATTCTTCACTGCCAAATTCAGTGTTATGCCAGTCTAAGAATTCCTGTCTTATCTGGTTAAAGAAAGCACGAATGTCTCTCTTTTCTGTAACATTGTATTTGCTTGTGAGAATATCATAAAGCACATTGAAAATATAAATCTGTCTTTCTGGTGAGCAAGCATTATCAATTGGGTCGAATGAGTTCTGCTGCAGATATACTGCATCAAGAAGTTCTCCCTTTTGATATGTGATGTAGTCTTCTGAAGAAGTACCTTCTTCGCCGATAACCTTCATCATCTGGTTAATTTCTGTACTCTTCTTCAAAATGCTTCTTGCAACCTCAACCTTTTCCATATCAGCAACGCCTTGATACTTAGACCAAGAATCGATTGGATGAATTGAAGGATACTTACGTGCATCTGAACGTTCTCTTGAAAGACCATGGAAAGCACCAACTACCTTTAATGTAGCTTGTGTTACAGGTTCTTCAAAGTTACCACCTGCTGGTGATACTGTACCACCGATTGTAACTGATGCAGTCTTGCCGTTTTTAAGTTTAACCTTTCCGGCTCTTTCATAGAAGGCAGCAATTACAGATTCAAGGTATGCAGGGAATGCTTCTTCGCCCGGAATTTCTTCAAGACGACCACTCATTTCACGCATAGCCTGTGCCCATCTACTTGTTGAGTCTGCTAAGAGTAAAACATCAAGACCCATTTGTCTGTAATATTCTGCCATAGTTACAGCTGTATATACAGAAGCTTCACGAGCAGCTACCGGCATTGAAGAAGTATTACAAATGATAATAGTTCTTTCAATAAGTGATCGGCCTGTCTTTGGGTCGATCAGCTCTGGGAATTCCTTCAGTACTTCTACAACTTCGCCTGCACGTTCGCCGCAAGCAGCAACGATTACGATATCAACTGCAGAGTTCTTTGCTTCCATGTGCTGAAGTACAGTTTTGCCTGCACCAAATGGCCCCGGAACACAGAATGTTCCACCCTTAGCAACAGGAAGGAAAGTATCTATACAGCGAAGCTGTGTAACTAAGGTTTCATCTGGGCGGAGTCGCTCTTCATAGCATTTAACAGCTTCCTTTACAGGATGGCTAAATACCATGCTAAGCTCTTTGCTTTCGCCATTTTCGTTCTCAATTACAGCAACTATATCTCTAACGTTATAAACGCCTTTTTCTTTAATTGATTTAACAGTCCATCCTAAATCCTTTGCATTGAAAGGCACCATGATAAGATGTGTGAATAAACCTTCAGGAACACTACCAATAGCATCGCCAGGGCCAACTTTGTCACCCACCTTTGCTATAGGAGTAAATTCCCAATCCTTATCAGGAATAGGATTTAAATAAACACCGCGTTCCAAGAAGAAGCCACATTGTTCGGCTAAATTTGGAAGTGGATTCTGAAGACCATCGAATACTTGTGTTAAGAGACCAGGCCCAAGCTCTACACTCATAAGTTCGCTTGTGAATTCAACTTGGTCGCCAACCTTAATGCCGTTGGTCATTTCGTAGATCTGCATACTTGCAGTATCACCATTTATACGAATTACTTCGCCCTTAAGTTTGGTATCACCGCAAATGATGTAACCTACTTCATTCTTTTTGATAGAGCCGTTGAAACTTACATTAACTAAGTTTCCGTTGACTCCGGTTACATATCCAGTAATCTTGTCCATAAAAATTCTCCAATAATTAATTAACCTCAATGCTTAGAATTTGATTTCTAACCCCTGTAAACAGGGATATAAATTCATTGTTTCCTTCATCATGATTGAAGATTGTTAATCTCTCAAGAAGCTTTAATTTGATTGCATAACCGAAGAGGTAATACTCATCAAAATTATGAAGGCCAATCATTGAATCTATTCTTTTAAATTCAAGTTCTAACAGCATCTGTTCTGCTACTAAAGGATTTTTAGCAGCAAGTGCAGCAGAAATTGTATTAACAAGTTCTGAATCTCTGTTTTTAGGAGCGCTGCATACTTTTCCAAGCTTTACGTTTCTCTGATAATTTAGTTCTTCCATTAGAGAGTTGTAAAACTTTTGCCACTCTTTAACCATAGGGTGCGAGCTTGACGCTTCTGTAGGTTTACACAAAGATTCATAGGTGGCTGCACTTACATTTGGTTTACATTGCTCAAGGAATGATTTGAAGTCAATTGGAATACTTCCATCACTCTTAAGCATAGGTAAACTCGAAATCAGATAAAAGTAAGAAGCCATCAGTTCTCCTTTCTACAAGCGAATGTCGCGGAAGAATGGGATAAGCATATTTTTGATTTCTTCGTCAGAACAATCAAAATATCCAGAGCCATCTTTTGCTGAAAGTTTGAATCCACCTTTTACATTCTTGGACACTTTTAGTTCAAGACCATTTTTAATTTCTTCTGCAAGTTCAGCTTTTAAGCCGTCACTTACATTTTGCAGTTCAACTGCATATTTGGATAAATCTTCACCATTAACTGCTGCAAGAATAAGCTGAGCTAAAGATTTGTCATCTAATTTCTTGCTAACATCTGCTGATAATAGTTTCTCAAATTCATTTTGCACCTCTGATTTAAATGCGAGCACAGCATCTCTTTGTGCCTGCTGAGCATTAATTTTGGCGCTGTCTTCAAAAAGCTTAATATCTTTTTCGCAGAGTTCTTTTGTTTTTTGAGCTTCTGCTTTCGCATCTGCAATAATTTTTTCCGCTTTATTTTTAGCTTCAAGAAGAATCGCTTCGGCTTCTTTATTAGCAGCCTCGATTCCGTCTTTCTTAATAGCGGAAACTAAATCATTGATTTGAAGTTCCATATTAATCTCCTTTTATTTTACGCTAAATTCAATTACAGCCTTGTGTTTATACCTCTCACCCTTTTTAAGCTCTGAGCTTGGGAAATTAGGCTTATTAGGACTATCTGGGAAGGCCTGTGATTCTAAACAGAAAGCTGTTCTTTTGCCAAATAACGGCTCAAGGTAGTTTCCGCTGTAGAACTGCATTCCGCATTGGTCGGTTTTAAATTTCATAAGAATTCCGGTCTTTTCACAATAGACTTCAGCTGCTGGCCTAAGAGTGCCACAGGCCCCATTAATTGCGAAGTTATGATCATACCCAGATGCAAATTTCATTTGCTCGAAATCATCATCAATATGATCTCCAATCTTAGTAAACTCTCTAAGATCAAGTGGGGTGTTTGCTACATCTGCCAATTCTCCTGTAGGGATAGAGCCGGAATCTGTAGGAGTATATTTATCAGCATAAATCTTAATTTCATGATCTAACACTGCACTTTTGAAATCACCGCTAAGATTGTAATATGCATGATTTGTTAAATTGCAAAGTGTATCGGCATCACTTTCTGCTTCATAGTCAATGTGCAAAGCTGATCCAACAAGGGAATAAGTTACTTTTACACTTAACTTGCCTGGATAACCGCCATCCATGTCTGGGCTTTCAAGACCAAGGCTTACACTATCATCTGTTTGTGATAATATCTTCCACACTCTTGAATAAAAACCATTGCTGCCGCCATGAAGGTGGTTTGCACCATCGTTCTTTTCAAGTTCATATTCTTGTCCGTTAAGAGAGAACTTTGCATTGCCAATTCGATTAGCATATCTACCAACAAGTGCTCCTAAAAACTTATCCTGAGCTTGATATTCTTCAAGACTATCAAGGCCAAGGACAACGTTTGTAAGATTACCAGTTTTGTCCGGAACTCTTAAACTGGTCAAAGTGCCGCCGTAAGTTATTACGTCGGCACTCATAATTGCATTTGTTAATGTTATTTTTTCGACTTCCTTGCCGCAAGGCATATTACCGAAAATCATATTATCTTGTGAAAGGATTTTCTGTTGGATAAGGAAGTGCAGCTGGCTGGTTGTAAGCAATATCTGCTACGCCAAGGTAACGGAATACTTCGAAGAGTTCCTTTCCGAAGTGGCCGAAAGCAACTGCGCCATGATGCGGATAATGTTTTTCGATAAGTACGTGGCGATAGAATCTACCCATTTCTGGAATAGCAAATACGCCGATACCGCCAAAGCTTCTTGTTGGAACATCAAGAACTTCACCCTGAGCAATGTAAGAACGAAGAACGCCTTCGCTGTCGCACTGCAGACGATAGAATGTAATATCACTTGCAGCGATATCGCCTTCAAGTGTACCTCTTGTAATATCTGGTGTTCCGCAATTTTCAAGAAGTCTATTCTGAATAAGCTGGTATTTAACTGCTCTGTTTGCACACATCTTGCAAGATGGTGTATTGCCGCAGTGGAATCCCATGAATGTATCTTTAATATCATAATTGAACTTGCCCTTAATATCTTCGTCATAGAGATACTGTGGAACAGAGTTATTAATGTCAAGAAGTGTGATAGCATCACCAGAGATGCAAGCACCGATGTATTCAGAAAGTGCACCATAGATATCTACTTCGCAAGCTACTGGAATTCCTCTTGAAGCAAGACGTGAATTTACATAGCATGGTTCGAAGCCAAACTGTTCTGGGAATGCTGGCCAGCACTTGTCTGCAAATGCTACATATTTTCTTGCACCCTTGTGAGCTTCTGCCCAATCAAGAAGTGTAAGTTCGAACTGAGCCATTCTTTCGAGTAAGTCTTCATAGTACTTACCTTCGCCCATTTCGTTCTTCATATCTTCCATAACTTCCTGAAGACGAGCATCACCTGCGTGCTGCTTATAAGAAACAAGAAGGTCGAGTTCGCTGTTTTCTTCAACTTCAACACCAAGTTCATATAAGCCCTTGATTGGAGCATTGCATGCGAAGAAATCTTGTGGACGTGGCCCGAATGTAATAATCTTTAAATTCTTTACGCCGATAATTGCGCGAGCAACAGGAAGGAATTCCTTCATTGCCTTTGCAGCTTCTTCTGCTGTTACTACTGGATAATCTGGAATATGAGCTTTAATATGTCTCATACCAAGGTTATAAGAGCAGTTAAGCATTCCGCAATAAGCATCGCCTCTGCCATTAATAAGATCGCCATCGCCTTCAGCAGCGCATAAATACATTACAGGGCCATCAAACATCTGAGCCATAATTGTTTCAGGTGTTTCTGGGCCAAAGTTTCCAAGGAAAATGCAAAGTGCATTGCAGCCTGCAGCCTTAACTTCTTCTACAGCTTTCTTTGCATCAAGTTCGTTTTCTACTGTTGTTGTGCAGTTAAAAAGATCTGCGCCATAAGCCTTAGCAATTGCATCGCGACGAGCTGTTGAAAGTGCGATAGGGAAACAGTCACGAGATACTGCAATAAGACCAAGCTTTACATCTGGAATATTCTTAATCATTTTTCTTTTCCTCTCTAAGAATTAATCTTCTAATAAATCTATATTTTTACCTGAAAGGCCAACATGTGCGCCACCTTTAGCTTCATCACTTTCAGCGTGAGCAAGCAGCCACTTGTTGCGAGCTGTAAGCCATGTATCCTCATCACACATAGCCTTAAACTCTGGCTTTTCTGTATTTGTACCTTTTGGAAGAACGATAGCTACTCTAAAGCCTTCTTCTGAAACCTGGCAAGGTGCATAGTGAAGTGAAGTTGCATATACTTCAACAGGAACTCCCGCAGGAGCTTTAAAAGCTTTTACTGTTGCAGTATCAAGAACTCCGTTTACGATATCGCCCTGCTTTGCAAGAAGAAGAACGAAGTCGCCTGTGCCAAGATTAATTTCACTATCGCGGTGATATTCGAGACAATTTAACTTTGTGTTATGTCCCCAGCACATACCAAGCTGAATTGGCATTCCGCCATAAGCTCTATCCTGAAAATCTGCGAAGATTTTGCAATTTTCAAGTGAAGCGATGCCTGGTTCATATGCAGTGCCTGCATCTGGTAATGCAATATTATTCATTGCATCAATAAGTTCTTTTGTGTCATATCCCTCGAGCACTTTTCCGTACTCTCTAAATTCAGGGTCATTAACAGAATAAATTTTCATTTTTATCTCCTTATAAAATTTCAGGGAATACTGGCTTTAATGCCGGATAAATCTTTTTATATTTTGCGTATGCAGCATCATAAAGTTTTACAAGATCTGGATCTGGCTCAACAGTTTCAACTATTTCTACAAGTTCTTTAGCTGCTGTTTCAACATCCTTATATAAGCCGCAACCAACCATAGCAAGTATGCATGCGCCATATCCTGGGCCTTGTTCTGTCTTAAGCATATCGAGTGGAATACCAAGAACATTTGCCATAATTATAGGCCACTGCTTTGTCTTGATTCCGCCACCGCAAATTGTGCTTCTGGAAATGTTAACGCCAATTTCTTTTGCTATTTCATATTGATCTCTAAATGCGAAAGCAACACCTTCGAGGACAGCCTGAAGAATATCAGTTCTGTTTGTGTCCATTGTGATTCCGGTAAATGTTCCTCTTGCATTAGTATCATTGATAGGGCTTCTTTCGCCCATCAAATAAGGTAAGAAGTAAACATGATTCTTTCCGAATTTATCGCTTGTTAAATCTTTATAAGCTGCTTTAAAATCTGTTGTCTCTAAAATATCAGAGCAAATCCATTTGTTACAGCTTGCTGCGCTAAGCATGCAACCCATAAGATGATATGCACCATCAGCATGAGCAAAAGCATGAAGTGAATTGAGTGGGTCTACTCCAAATTTCTTGCTTGAAATAAAGATTGTCCCCGATGTTCCAAGAGAAATGTTGCAGTGGCCATCGCCTACTGTTCCTGTACCAATTGCAGCTGCTGCATTATCTCCCGCGCCAGCAACAACCTTAACACCTTCATTAAGGCCAAGCTTTGCTGCTACATCAGGTTTAATAGTGCCAACAACTTCATAGCTTTCGAAAAGCTTTGGCATTTGCTCTTCTTTAACATCGCAAATCTCGAGCATTTCCTTAGACCAGCACTTGTGCTCTACATCAAGAAGAAGCATTCCGCTTGCATCTGAATAATCACAGCAGTGTACTCCTGTAAGCATATAGTTTACATAGTCTTTTGGAAGCATTATTTTCGCAATGCGTTCGAAGTTCTCTGGTTCGTTCTTTTTCATCCAAAGAATCTTAGGAGCTGTAAAGCCGGCAAAAGCAATATTTGCTGTTAACTTAGAAAGTTTTTCTTTTCCAATTACAGTATTTAAATAATCTGTTTCTTCGGCTGTTCTTCCATCGTTCCAAAGAATTGCAGGGCGGATTGTCTTATCTTCTTTATCAAGAGTAACAAGACCATGCATCTGGCCGCCAGCACCAATGCCAACAACTTGAGATGCATCAAAGCCTTTAATTAATTCCGGAATTCCGGTAAGGCAAGCATCCCACCAACCTTCTGCAGGCTGTTCAGACCAACCCGGATGAGGGAAGAAAAGTGGATAATCTTTAGAAACTTCATTTAAAATGGAACCTTTTTCGTCAACAAGTAATAATTTTGTAGCAGAGGTACCAAGATCAATTCCAATAAATAACATGCGATACTCCGTTTTTTACAAAAACGGGCGGCTCAAAAACTGAACCGCCCGCAAAATTGTTTTAATTAACTATTCTTTTTCTTTGATACTACATCGAAGATTACAGCTGCAAGAAGTACAAGACCCTTTACAACCTTTTGATAGTTAGCATCAACGCCCATGATAGACATACCAATGTTGATAACGCCCATCAAAAGAGCACCAACGATTACGCCAGGAACGGTTCCGATTCCGCCGTAAGCAGAAGCGCCACCAATGAAGCAAGAACCGATAGCGTCCATTTCATAGTTCTGACCATATGTTGGTTGAGCTGATGTAAGACGAGCGATTGTCATGATACCAGCAAGGCCTGCTAAAAGACCCATGTTAGCATATGCGAAGAAGTAAACCTTTCTTGTATCAATACCAGAAAGTTTTGTTGCTTGTTCGTTGCCACCTACTGCGTAAAGATGACGACCAATTGTTGTCTTTGATGTGATATAGCTGTAAATAAGAATTACTACTGCTACCCAAAGGAGAGCCATTGGAATTCCCTTGTATTCACTGAACTTAACAGTGAAGAACATAATAACAGCAACGATAATAACTGCTTTAATAACTGTCTTAATAATAGGTTCAACTTCAAGACCAGCCTTTGCACGTGTATTTCTGCTCTTAAATGTTGTAAAGAGATATACTAAGCAAGCAACAGCTCCGACTACTAAGCAAAGAATGTTGATTCCTTCACCGCCAAAGAAGTCAGGAACATAGCAATTTGCACCACCACCGAAAATCTGTACGAATTTTTCGTTTGTTACTGACATTGTTTTTCCTTGGAGGAATACGTTGGATAAACCTCTAAATACCATCATGCCAGACAGTGTTGTAATGAATGGCGGTATGTGTACATAAGCTACCCAGAATGCCTGCCATGCACCAATTGCAAGACCAACTGCGAGCATAATTACAACTGCAAGCCAGAAGTTCATTTCATTGTGCATAAGAATGGCACCAATTACACCAGCGAAGCAAACAACTGAACCTACACTAAGGTCGATGTTACCACCGGTTAAGATACACATAAGCATACCTGTTGCAAGAACGAATACGTATGCATTCTGTGAAATAATATTAGTAATATTGTTTGGCATCAAAAGTTTGCCATCAGTTCTAATTGCAAAGAATAATGTAACAAGAACCAAAACGATGATCATTGTGTACTTTTGAATGAAGCCAAGTACTTTCTGTTTTGACATCTTTTATTGCTCCTTTCCGGATTTATCAGTTGAGAGGATACAAGCCATAATCTTTTCTTGTGTAGCCTCTTCACTTGTGAACTCACCTACCATTTTGCCCTCGTTGAGTACATAAATTCTATCACTCATACCAAGAACTTCTGGAAGTTCAGAAGAAATCATAATTACTGATTTACCTTCTGAGACTAACTGATTAATAATGCAGTAGATTTCATATTTAGCACCAACGTCGATACCACGAGTTGGTTCATCTAAGATAAGAATATCTGGGTCTGCATACATCCATTTTGCAAGTAATACCTTCTGCTGATTTCCACCAGAAAGGTTGCCAACATTTTGTTCAATGCCAGAACACTTTGTGTTGAGCTTCTTACGGTATTCTTCTGCAACCTTAAGTTCAATATCAGGATTAATAACGCCCTTGTTTGAAATCTTATCAAGGCTTGCAAGTGTTGTATTAACACGAATTGGATTTGATAAGATTAAGCCGTTACCTTTACGGTCTTCTGTTACATAAGCAAGACCAGCAGCAATAGCAGCCCTTGGTGATGTAAGTTTTACATCTTTGCCATTAATCTTCAGTTCTCCGGAAATGTTTGTTCCGTAGCTGTGTCCGAAAATACTCATCGCAAGTTCTGTTCTGCCTGCGCCCATAAGACCAGAGATACCAACTACCTCGCCCTTACGAATAGTCATAGAAACATTATCAACAACTTTCTTTTCTGTATATATTGGGTGGTAAACATTCCAATCTTTCACTTCCATAGCAACGTCACCAATTTCAACGCCATGACGCTTAGGGAAACGATCGGACAGCTCACGACCTACCATGCCTTTGATGATTCTATCTTCAGAAATATCATCAACGCCTTTGTGCAGTGTCTCAATTGTTTTGCCGTCTCGAACGATTGTAATATCGTCTGCCACATAAGATACTTCATTAATCTTGTGAGAAATGATAATTGATGTTAAGCCTTGTTTCTTGAATTCGAGAAGAAGATCAAGTAAAGCCTTTGAGTCTGTCTCGTTTAATGATGAAGTAGGTTCATCAAGAATCATAAGTCTCGCATGTTTTGCTAAAGCTTTAGCAATTTCAGTCAGCTGCTGTTTACCAACACCGATATCCTTAATAAGGGTATCAGAGCTTTCAGTTAAGCCAACCATTTTTAAATATTTTGTTGCCTCGGCATGTGTTTCATCCCAGTTAATTGAGAATTTTTTACCACGCTCGTTTCCGAGGAACATGTTTTCACCGATTGACATATAAGGGATCAATGCAAGTTCCTGATGGATAATTACGATGCCTTTTCCCTCACTATCTTTAATATTGGAGAATTGGCAAACCTCACCATCATATACAATATCACCTGTATATGATCCATATGGATACCATCCACTAAGTACGTTCATAAGAGTGGACTTACCGGCGCCATTTTCACCAACAAGAGCGTGAATGCTGCCTTTTGTAACAGCAAAGTTTACATTATCCAGCGCTTTTACGCCAGGGAACTCTTTGGTGATATTTCGCATTTCAAGCAAATAATCTGACAAGATATCGCCTCCGAAAAATAATTGATTTTTATAGTAAAGAATGGGCAAGGCAGTCGCCTGCCTTGCCCCAAGTTTTAACTTAATTTAGAACTACTGTAAGTCAGCTTCTGTGTAGTAACCAGAATCGATAAGGAGTTCTTTGTAGTTTTCTGATGTGCAAGCTACAGGTTCGCAAAGGAATGATGGGATAATGCCAGTTCCGTTGTCGTATGTTTCTGTATCGTTAATAGGTGGTTCTGAGCCCTTCATAAGAGCGTCAACCATTTCAGATACCTTAGCAGCAAGTGTACGTGTATCCTTGAATACGGACATACCCTGCTTACCAGCGATGAGGTTCTTCATGATAGCGATATCGCAGTCCTGACCTGTGATTACAGGTACGTTTGTTCCTGTGTAGTTTGCGTCGAGAGCATTTTCAACACCGCAAGCTGTGGAGTCGTTTGAAGCAAGAACTGCATCAAGTACTGTACCATCAGCATAGTATGAAGAAAGAATGTTTTCGAATCTTGTCTGAGCTGTTGCTGTATCCCAACCAGGTGTAGCAACTACAGCCTTATCATAGGAACCATCTTCCTTGAGTGTAGCCATCTGGCCAGATGGGCAAACGAGCTTACCAGCTTCTACGTATGGCTGGAGAACGCTCATAGCACCGTCGAAGAAGAAGTTGATGTTGTTGTCGCCAGGGTCGCCTGTGATGAATTCAATGTTGAATGGACCAGCAGCATTAGCGAGGTCGAGCTTTTCTTCAATGAACTGACCCTGCTTTACGCCTACGAGCCAGTTATCAAATGTTGCATAGTATGATACAGCATCTGAGTTCATGATGAGACGGTCATAAGCGATAACTGGGATACCAGCTTCTTTTGCCTGAGCAAGAACTGTTCCGAGGGAGTCGCCATCGATAGCTGCGATAACGAGAGCCTTGCAACCGTTAGCGATCATGTTTTCAATCTGTGATACCTGTGTAGCGATATCATTAGCACCGTACTGAAGGTCAACTGTGTAACCAGCAGCTTCGAGCTGTGCCTTCATGTTGTCGCCATCCTGGTTCCAACGCTGAAGATCCTTTGTAGGCATAGCAACACCAACGAGATTTGAATCTGCAGGAGCTGCTTCTTCCTTTTCACCGCATGCTGCAAGTGTAAATACCATTGCAAGTGCGAGAAGGATTGCTAAAATTCTTTTCATGTTAATTTTACTTCCTTTCTTTGTAGCCAATAGCGTTATTGCTAAAGGCGTTAAGCATATGTGCGCATATGTGCTTAATATTACAAACACATTACATAAATAATTTATTCTTTTTTTTATTTGTAGTCAATAAAATGAATAAAAATACCAATAGTGCGCCCAGAATAATTGAAAAATCAACAAAAAGTTAGATTCGAAAAAAGCAAAAAAATGCAAAAAAAATGCCGTTTTTTGTCTGTTTTTAATCAAAAAAAATTCAAAACCCAGCCTGCATTATTCAAGCTGGGTTTTTGCATTTTATTAATAAAATTATGCCTTATCGTTGCATCCAAGAACATCGATAATCTTATGCTTTACAAGCTGTTTAATATTTTCTCTTGCTGGCTTAAGA
>JAUNQK010000012.1:0-5254 GCA_030536235.1 Bacillota bacterium | reverse complement strand
CTCTTGGGTCGAACTTTTCCGGATGTTCATTAAAGAACTGACGAATTGTTCCAGTCATAGCAAGTCTTAAATCACTATCGATGTTAATCTTGCATACTGCCATGCTTGCAGCCTTTCTAAGCTGTTCTTCTGGAACGCCTACTGCGTCTGGCATGTTTCCACCATTCTCATTAACCATCTTTACATATTCCTGTGGAACAGATGATGAACCGTGAAGAACAATTGGGAAACCCGGAAGTCTCTTAGATACTTCTTCTAAGATATCGAAACGAAGTGGAGGTGGAACTAAAATGCCCTTTTCGTTTCTTGTGCACTGTTCTGGTTTAAATTTGAAAGCCCCGTGTGATGTACCAATTGCAATAGCAAGTGAATCACAACCTGTTTCGTTAACGAATCTTTCAACGTCTTCTGGTCTTGTGTAAGAAGAATCTTCTGCAGCAACCTTAACGTCATCTTCAACGCCTGCAAGTGTACCAAGTTCAGCTTCTACTACAACACCATGAGCGTGAGCATATTCTACAACCTTCTTAGTAATAGCAATGTTTTCTTCAAGAGGCTTGCTTGAAGCATCGATCATAACTGATGTGAAACCATCATCGATACATTCTTTGCATGTTTCATAAGTATCGCCGTGATCAAGATGTAAGCAAATCTGAAGACCTGTTTCCTTTTCTGCAGCTTCTACAAGCTTTACAAGGTAAGTACGATTTGCATAAGCTCTTGCGCCCTTGGATACCTGAAGGATTACAGGTGCGTTGCATTCCTTTGCAGCTTCTGTAATACCTTGAATAATTTCCATATTGTTTACATTGAAAGCGCCAATTGCGTATCCGCCTTCATATGCTTTTTTGAACATTTCCTTTGATGTTACTAATGGCATAATTTTTCCTCCTATTTTTATCGTTTTAACCTTTTAATTATAACACTAATAAGGTAAGATTAAATCATAAAATAGTTTATTAATAGAGCAAAAATTATGATAAAAGCAGTATTTTTCGACATTGATGGAACTTTGCTTCCATTCGGGAAATCGCAAGTGCCGGAATCTGCCGTTCGCAGCATAGCAGCCTTAAGGCAAAAAGGCATCAAGGTATTCGTAGCAACAGGGAAAAGCCTTGCACTAATGCTTCATACCTCGGTTAAAAACATCCCTTTCGATGGCTACCTAACCTTAAATGGCCAGCTGGCTTATGACGACAAATTCAGCATGCTTTATGGCGTGCAAATCATTCCTGAAGAAATGGAAATTTTATCACAAGTATTTAAATCAGATAAAATCCCATTTGAAATGATAGGCGAATTTTCTCGATATATTAACTTCATAGATGAGCGTGTAAAACAAAATGTTGCTAACACAAACTCTATCATTCCATCCATTGATAGATATAAAGGTGAAAAGATTTATCAAATAACAGCCTATACAGATCATCACAAAATTGATTTGATAAAAGACGTTATGGAACTTTGCAAGGTAACCTTCTGGGCACCTGATGCTTGTGACATCGTTGCAAAAGATGGCGGCAAAGAGAACGGAATTAAAAAGATTCTTGAAACATATGGAATAGCGAAAGAAGAAACCATGGCATTTGGAGATTCTCAAAACGACAACGGGATGCTTCAACTTGTTGGCACCGGAATCGCCATGGGCAACGCTCTTGAAATCACTAAAGATGTAGCCGACTATATCACAGCAGACATCGAAGACGATGGAATAGAAAAAGCTCTAAAGCATTTTGAATTAATTTAATTTCCCCAACTTTGGGATAGAAAGAAGGCATCGTATGAATATTGAATTAACAGAAATTGAAAAAGCTGCAGCAAGATTAAAGCCAATCCTGCATCACACCGAACTCGATTTATCTTCAACATTTTCCAATATGGCCGGATGCGAAGTATATCTAAAGTGTGAGAATCGTCAAAAAACCGGTTCTTTCAAAATTAGAGGTGCCAGCAACAAAATTGCCAAAATGATTGAAGCAAACGATAAAAGCCCGGTAGTTGCGTCCTCTGCAGGCAACCATGCCCAAGGAGTTGCATATGCTGCAACAAAATATGGAATTAAATCAACAATTGTTATGCCAGAAGCTGCCCCTATCGCAAAAATTCAGGCAACTGAAAATTACGGTGCAAAAGTAGTATTAGCAGGCAGCTGCTATGATGACGCTTATGCCAAGGCATGTGAAATCTGCGAAACAGAAGGCGCAAAATTCCTTCACCCATACGACGACCCAGATGTAATTGCTGGCCAGGGAACCTTAGGTCTTGAAATTATGCATGACATTCCAACAGCAGACATCGTTATTGTTCCTGCTGGTGGTGGCGGTCTTCTTTCAGGAGTAGCTTGTGCAATCAAACAGATTAACCCAAGAGTTAAAGTTATTGGCGTTCAGGCAGAAGGTGCTGATGCAATAGCACAAAGCTTCAAAGCAAAGAAACGTATTTGCACAGAAACAGCATCAACTATAGCCGATGGTATTGCAGTTAAAGCACCTGGCGAGCTTACAGTTGATCTTATCAACAAATATGTTGACGACGTTGTAACAGTTTCTGATACTCAGGTTGCCGATGCTATTTTGCTCTTAATGGAGCGTTGCAAAATGATTGTTGAACCTGCCGGAGCAACTCCTGTTGCAGCAATTCTTAATAATAAAATTGACTGCAAGGGCAAAAGAGTTGTTTGCGTATTATCCGGAGGTAATATAGACGTAAGCTTAGTTAACAGCGTAATTGAAAGAGGTCTTGTAGTAAGACACAGAAGAATTAGACTTGCTGTAAAACTGTTAGATAAACCGGGTAGCCTCGCAAAGCTTCTTAGCATATTGGCTGCAACCGGGGCTAACATTTTATTAATTGAACATGATAAATTAAAATCGGGCCTTAACCCTAACGAAACAATGGTACACATTGCTTGCGAAGTAAAAGGCGAAGATCATGCAAAAGAAATTATTAAATTAATTCAAAACGATGGATGCGAAGTAACTACGGAGGAATAAATCATGAAAACAGTTTCAACAACTAAAGCGCCAGCTGCTATTGGGCCATATTCTCAGGCACAAATTTGCGGAAATTTAGTTTTCGCTTCGGGCCAAATTCCAATTATTCCTGAAACAGGAGAAATCGCACAAGGTCTTGAAAACCAAGCAAACCAAGTATTTAAGAATATAACCGAATTACTTAAAGCTGCCGGAACAGATATTAGCAAGACAGTAAAGACAACAGTATTCATTAAGAATATGGACGACTTTGCAGCAATTAATGCAATCTATGCTAATTACTTTACCGAGCCATACCCTGCAAGAAGCTGCGTCGAAGTTGCAAGGCTTCCTAAAGATGTGCTTCTTGAATGTGAAGTAATCGCAGAACTCTAAAATAATTAAAAACTGCAGCAAACGCTGCAGTTTTTTTATGCGTAATAATCTAAAAATTCTTTTATTGCTGAAGGGTCGTCGTTTAGACAGCCATCCTTTAAGAACAGTATCTTATCTGAAATTCTTTCAGCCTGCCTTATGCTGTGCGTAATCAGCACTACTACATGCCCTTCATCAGCATATCTTCTGATAAGATTCTCAGCCAAAATCGAGCCATCCATATCCATAGAATTTGTAGGCTCGTCTAAAACTATCGCATCTTGCCCTGCCATTATGCTTCTTGCAAGTGCCATCTTAGCAGTTTCTCCGCCCGACAATTTATCAGCCCTGGCAGTTTCAAAAGCCTCGAGCTTTAATTCTTTTAATAAAGATTTTGCCTTGCTAATTGCGTCATCAGATTCATCTTTACTTCCCAAAAGAATATTCTTTAAAACTGTCATTCTAAAAGCATATGGCTTTTGAGGCTGATAAGAGAATCCACAGTTCTTACCAAAAGTTGTTTTACCCGAACCATTTGCACCAATTAAAGCATATACTTTTCCTTCTTCAAATTCTAATTGAGGAACATTTAACACAACTCTATTTCCATATTCAATTTTTAATGCCGGAGTCTTCTTCATTCAGCAAGCCTCCTTTGCAATATGGATAGCGCAGTGTTAACCAATAAAGATAAGAAAATTAATATAATGCCAAGAGCAACACCAAGAGTAAAGTCTCCTCTATTGGTGTACATCATAATTGCTGTTGTCATTACATTAGTCTTCCATGCTATTGCACCGCCAACCATTGAAATAGCGCCAACCTCTGCAATCGCACGAGCGAAAGCAAGAAGATATGTAAATACAATTTGATATAAGCTTTCGTTTACAATTAATAATAAAGTCTTAGATTTTCCAAGCCCTAAGCCCTTAGCAGTTTCTTTTACAGGGCTCGCAATCTTAGCGAGATGGCTTTCTAAGTTTCCGGCAACAAGCGGAGTGATCAAAACCACTTGAGCCAAAATCATTAACTTAACAGTAAACATCCACTGCAAATGTCTAAATGGGCCAACGCCCGAGAAAAGCATATAAAAAATTAGGCCACAAACAACCGGAGGCATTCCCATCAAAGTTCTGTTTATTACAATCAAACTTTCCCTGCCACGAAAACGCCCGCAGCCTAATAAAATGCCAAGTGGCACGCCAATTATTAAAGCAATAAAAGAGCTACTCAAAGCCATCTTGGCAGTAGTTGCCAAGATGTTAAGTAGCTCTTCATTTCCACTAATTATTAAGTTTAATGCTCTAATTAATGCAGTCTTCACTATTCCATATTGCCGTTATTTGCGCGGAATGTCAAGAATGTGGCCTTATCTGAAAGAATATATGCCCCAGTTTCTTCTGCCATTGTCAAGCAAACGCCCATTCCGGCATTAGAATATGTGTACCAACCATAGTCCTTTACACTGTCAGCTTCTGTTGTAATTCCTAATTCTTCTGGCCATAAGCTGATTTCCTTTGTATGTGTACCAGAGTTATCGCCTCTTGATACGAAGGCAAATTCGCCATCAGCAATTGCTTTAAATGCAGTCTTTACGTCTGCTGCTGCAGCAACGCCTGCAGGGTCTTCGCTTGGACCACAAAGAACGAAGAAGTTGTACATGAAGCTAAGTCTTTCCTTTTCGAAACCTTCAAGAACATATGAGAATCCATCAGCAATGAAAGCTTCTTCCTGAGATTTTGAGTGTACCATGATAAGATCGGCATTACCCATCTTTGCATTAGCAATAGCTTTGCCAGTACCAGCTGAGAATACTTCTACGCTGTAACCATACTTTTCTTCGAAGATTGGGAGTAAGTATCCAAGAAGACCAGAGTCATTAACAGATGTTGTTGTAGACATTCTGA
>JAUNQK010000062.1 GCA_030536235.1 Bacillota bacterium | reverse complement strand
AAGGCAATAGAACTTTTCTTTAGATGCATCTTCTGTTACATGGAAAACATCTTTATCTTCCCAAGCTTTTTGCCACTTTGGTTCGATATTTTTAAAATCATACAGTTCGTTCATTTATTTTTCCTCTTTATAATCAATTACTTCGCAATCGCCCCAAACTTTTTCTAAGTTATATTTATTGCGAGCTTCTTCTGTGAACAAATTAATAATAATATCGTTGTAATCAAGTAAGATCCATCCAGATTCACCTTTTCCTTCGATGTTTTTAACTTCTAAATCATATTCAGCAAGTTTGTCATCCAAATCTGCGGATAAACTAATCATTTGTCTTAGTGAATTTACAGTTGCGATTACAAAATAGTCAGCAAAACCACTGCGTTCAGAAATATCAATAACTGAAATATCTTTTGCTAATTTTTCATCTAAAAAATTTGCGGCCAATAAAGCGTATTCTTTGTTAGTCATAGTTTTTTAACTTCTCCTTTAAATCTTCTATAGCCAAATCTGTTTCATGGGCGAATTTTTCGCCAAGACTTAAAACATATTTTCTTGTTCGAACCATTACTTTATATAAAGCTAAATCTAGATCTATATACATAGCATCTCTTAATTCTTTAATTCCAGGATAATCTCTAGAAGGTTCGAGACAATCAGAAACATAAAGAATTTTATCAATCAAACCCATACCTACATGCCCTAAGGTGTGAGAGCTAATTGCAGAAATAATTTCTTGATCATGAACATTAAAAAGTGTTTGAATTTTTTCTGCTGCTAATGGACCATGCTCAAAGTTTCCGGCTTCTTCTTTGCAAGCATCATGAAACCAAGCTGCAATCTCAACCTTCTTTAAATCGGCACCATATCTAATTGCAAGTTCTCTTGCAGTTTTTACTACGCCTTCGGTATGTTTATATCTTGATTCTTTAACATGTTCTTTTAAATAAGCTTTTAACTTTGGTATAAGAGAATCATATAAATTATTTTGATTAATATAATCTATACAAGAATCTGGTAATAAATACTTTACAGATTTACCTACTCTAAGTTTATTTTGTATTGTTACAGAAGATACATCAATTGCAGGAATATCATAGAATTCCATGCTTAACCCTCTAAACATTGAAAATAATTCTTTGAATAAGCCAAATAATTCTTTAGTATTACTACCTGGTCTTTTTCCTATTAAGAAATTATTACTTTGCAACAATTGTTCATAATTATGCCAAAGTTTAATTCTCATAAAAGAATCTTGACCTGTAATAACATATAGATCGTCATCTGGATACAGCTTATGGAAATCTTCCATATTCTCATCCATATAGCAAACTTTTTCTTGTTTGATATTATAATCACTAACTTCAAATTTAGGATGATCCTTTATAGCAAGTTTTATTAATTCCAAACGATCATTGGCACTTGCTTTCATATCATGACTTTTGTTTGGAGAAACATAGTCTGGGACAAAAATAACTTTATCAAGACCAGCTTCGTTTATAAGCTGGTCTGCTAAAACTAAATGCCCTGTATGTATTGGATCAAAGCTTCCGCCGTAAATACCGATTTTCATTATTCGTTAGTTGTTTTAATACTTAAAATATCTAAATCATTTTGATTTACAAATGTAGGTGCATCACTCATTACGCACTGTGCATTTTGATTCTTCGGGAATGCGATAACTCTTCTGATATCATCTGTTCCAAGAAGAAGCATGCAAAGTCTATCAAGACCATATGCTAAACCACCATGTGGAGGTGCACCATAGGCAAATGCTTCAATAAAGAATCCGAATCTAGTCTTAATATCTTCTTCAGTTAATTGAAGAACTTCAAAGATCTTCTTCTGAAGATTTCTATCATGGATACGAATTGATCCGCCACCAGCTTCATAACCATTTATTACAATATCATATGCATCTGCATAAATCTTATCTAACTCTCCTGTTTCAAGATAATGGATATCTTCTTTCTTTGGTGAAGTGAATGGATGATGCATTGCCATAAATCTGTTTTCCTCATCTGACCATTCGAACATTGGGAAGTCAACAACCCAAAGAAGCTTGAAATCGTTAGGATCAAGTAAACCAAGTTTATCTGCTAAATCTCTTCTTAAGAAACCAAGAGATGCCCAAACAACTTCTTTCTTTCCACTGCAGATAAGAACAAGATCGCCTTCTTTTGCATCAAATACTTCACCAATTTTCTTAAGTTGTTCTTGATCAAAGAACTTATTAACTGAAGATTTGATTTCATCCTTTTCATATCTAATCCAAACAAGACCTTTTGCGCCAAAGCTCTTGATTGATTCTGTCATCTTATCGATATCTTTTCTGCTAAATTTTGCACTTGCTCCATTGATATCAATACCCATAACTTTTCCGCCGTCTTTTAAAGCATCTGTAAATACTCCAAATTCACAGTCTTTAACAACGTCTGCAAGATCATGTAATTCAAATCCGAAACGAAGATCTGGCTTATCAGAACCGTATTTATTCATTGCATCGTCCCATTTCATTCTTGGGAGTGGAAGCTCGATATCGATTCCGCGCATTTCTTTAAAGAGTCTTTGCAAGAACTTTTCTTGAATTTCTAAGATATCATCTTGTTCAACAAATGAAAGTTCCATATCAATCTGGGTAAATTCAGGTTGTCTATCAGCTCTTAAATCTTCATCTCTAAAGCATTTAGCAATTTGAATATATCTATCTGTACCAGCAACCATTAATAATTGTTTAAAGATTTGTGGGCTTTGTGGAAGTGCATAGAACATTCCAGGGTTAACTCTTGATGGAACAAGATAGTCACGTGCGCCTTCAGGAGTTGGTTTGCCAAGAACAGGAGTTTCTACTTCTGTGAATCCATTTTCAAAGTAGAAATTTCTAATTACATTATTCATTTTTGATCTGAAAGCTAAAGTATCTTGCATAATTGGCTTTCTAAGATCAAGATATCTATATTTAAGTCTTAAATCACCGCTTACATTGTCGTCATCTTTAATGTAAATAGGTGGAGTATCTGCTTCTGAATAAATTACTAAGTCAGTTGCTTTTACTTCGATAAAACCAGTAGCAAGTTTGTCATTCTTTGATTCTCTTTCAATAACAGTTCCTTGTACACCAATGCAGTATTCTCTGCCAAGTGTATTTGCTTTTTCCTGAAGAGCATCAGCAAACTGGATTTGTGTAATACCAGTCTTATCTCTTAAGTCTACAAAGGTTAATCCACCAAGATTTCTCTTAGTTTGAACCCAACCATTTAAAACAACTTCTTTTCCGATATCTTCTTTACGAAGATCGCCACACATATTTGTTCTTTTTAAAATTTTATCCATTACTTTACCCTCTCAAGTAATTTATCAATTGATACTTCTTCTTGACTAGAATTTTCCATATCTCTAAGGCTTACAACATTTTTTGCTATTTCGTCATCACCTATTACTACTGTATATTTAGAATTCAAACGATCTGCATATTTAAATTGAGCTTTTAGACCTCTATCACAAACATCAGATAAAACTTTAAGCCCATTAGCTCTTAAATTTTGAGCAATCTTTAAACCTTCACGTTTAGCTGCATCACCTAAACATGCAATAAATACATCACATGTATCTGGTTTTGGAATTTCAATGCCTTTTGCTTCAAGAATAAGAAGTAATCTTTCAATTCCAAGCCCAAAACCAACACCAGCAGTGTCTGGACCACCAATTTCAGCAACCAAATTGTCATAACGACCACCGCCGCAAACAGTTGATTGTGCACCTAAATCATCACTAATGATTTCAAATGCTGTCTTAGTATAATAATCAAGACCTCTTACGATTCCGGCATCAACCTCATATTCAATGCCAAGTGAATCAAGGTTTGTTTTAAGTTGATTAAATGCTTCTTTGCAATCATCACATAGATAATCAAGCATCTTAGGTGCACCAACAACGTATTTTTGACATTCAGGAGATTTGCAATCAAGAATACGCATAGGGTTTTTATCAAATCTTTCTTTGCATGTATCACAAAGTTTATCTAAATTTGGTCTAAGGAAATCTTGAAGAGCATTTCTATAAGCCATTCTGCATTCCGGGCAACCAATACTGTTAATATGAAGCTTTAACCCTTTAACACCTAATGTATTAAAGAAATCCATTGCTACAGTAATAACTTCAGCATCTGCAAGCATTGATTTTGCACCGAAAATTTCAATTCCAAACTGGTGAAACTCTCTTTGTCTACCCTTTTGCATCTTTTCATATCTAAAGCAAGGAGTAATGTAATAATATTTTGCCGGAAGCTGATCTACATAAAGCTTGTTTTCAATAAAAGATCTAACAACAGGAGAAGTTCCTTCAGGTTTTAATGTTAAGCTGCGCTCAGCAATTTCAAATGTGTACATTTCTTTTTGTACAACATCTGTAGTGTCACCTATTCCACGCTTAAAAAGCTCTGTATGTTCAAACATTGGTGTTCTAAATTCAATGAAACCATATTTTTCACAAACAGATCTAAATACATTTTCAACATATTGCCATTTATAAACTTCTTTTGGCAAAATATCTTTAGTTCCTTTTGGAATATTTATGATCATAGGATGCCTTTTTCCTTTCTTTCTATCAT
The DNA here is from genome assembly GCA_030536235.1 of Bacillota bacterium. Taxonomy (GTDB): domain Bacteria; phylum Bacillota; class Clostridia; order Peptostreptococcales; family Anaerovoracaceae; genus UBA1764. The sequence goes on along the minus strand of JAUNQK010000062.1, from coordinate 888 downwards.
TTCATTTATTCGCTCAATGTATATTTCGTAGTTAGATACATTAGGAATTCGTTCTATCCTATTTTCAGCCGGGAAATATACCTTAGAAATTGCCCCTGCACCAAGTGCAATATTAGACTGATTTTCGTCCATTATCCTTATATTATACACATTTTGGTGGCCTTCTGTACAGTATCCTACGTTTTCAAAATTACCGGCCATATGCTTTTGTCTGTATAAATAATACGGTCTAAAACCAGAAGATTTTAACATTTTCTGGGATATATCAAGCATTTTTCTAACAGTGTCGGCCTGTCTGATAGCAATTTCTGGGTCTTCATCGATAAGCCTGGATGCCTTTTTGACAGCTAATGTGTGAACTGTAATATTATTTGGGCCAAGATCTAAGATTTGTTTAAGGCTATTTTCGAAGTCTTCTGGCTTTTCAAGTGGTAAACCTGTTATAAGATCGGCATTAATATTCTTAATTCCGGCAGAATGAGCCATTTTAAAAGCCTCAATTATTTGTAAAGGTGTATGAGAACGTCCAATTATATCTAAAGTGGATTGTTTCATAGTTTGAGGGTTAATACTTATTCTATCTGCCCCATATTCCCCTATTAAGGCAAGTTTTTCGGCTGTAATAGTATCTGGCCTTCCTGCTTCAACAGTCCATTCACGCGTTTTATCGCATTTAAAATTATCTCTAACAAGCTTTAATAATCTCTCAAATTCTTGATTTTCCAAGCTTGTTGGAGTGCCGCCTCCAATATAAATTGATTCTGCGTATAAACCTTTTGTTAACAGTAACTTGTTTACCGCTAATATCTCTTTTTCAAGAGCATCCATATACTTAATAGATGCTTCTTTAGTGAATTTATTAGAAGTAAACGAACAATAAAGACATCT
>JAUNQK010000061.1 GCA_030536235.1 Bacillota bacterium | reverse complement strand
TTTCTTAACAGACGTTATCAAAGAGATGGGAATTGACGTAAGTGTCAAGACATTTACTAACGACAAGATGGTTTACATCGATGTCGATGGTCCTGATAGCGGAACAGTCATTGGCAAACGCGGAAGCACTCTTGATGCTCTTCAATATCTTACAAGCCTTGTTGTAAACAAAGGCGAAAGCGGTTATACCAGAGTTGTAATTAATGCAGAAGGTTACCGCGAAAAGAGAGAAAAGACTCTTGAAAAGCTTGCTAATAGACTTGCAGACAAAGCTGTTAGAACAGGTAAGAGTGTAAGACTCGAACCTATGAATCCTTACGAACGTAAGGTTATTCATACAGTGCTCCAGGCAAGGCCTGAAGTAAGAACAAGAAGCGAAGGTGAAGAACCTTATAGAAAGGTTGTCATTGAAGCCGTTAGAAAATAGCACCCTCAAGGTGAAAGGTTGGGGAGGCGCAATTATTAGTTGCGCTGTCCCCTATTTTTTTACTCGTCATTGCGAGGCACGAAGTGCCGAAGCAAACTAACAAATGTCATTGCGAGGCACGAAGTGCCGAAGCAATCTATTTAGAATTATGGACAACACAACAATCGTTGCAATTTCATCAGCACTTGGCGAAGCCGGCATCGGAGTTATTAGACTTTCCGGCCCAGATTCACTTGCTATTGCAAAAAAACTTACTGCAAAAAGTGATTTTAAAGATCGCTATATGCACTACTGCAAAATTGAAGATATAGACGAAGCACTTGTTTGCTACATGAAAGCTCCGCACACATATACCGGAGAAGATGTAGTTGAAATTCAATGTCATGGTTCAAGTGCCAGTCTTAAAAATATATTAACCCGCTGCTTAGAGCTTGGCGCCAGCATGGCAGAACCAGGCGAATTTACGAAGCGTGCATTTTTAAATGGCAGGCTCGATCTTTCGCAAGCAGAAGCAGTAATTGATTTAATCAAAGCTAAAACTGAAAAATCATTGGCATCGGCAAACACTCAGCTTGCCGGAAGCCTCGGAAATAAAATTAAAGAAATAAGAAACGATCTTAAAGAGCTTCTAATTAACTTAACAGTTAATATGGATTATCCAGACGAAGATATCGAAGAGATCACTTATAAAAACATTGAAGAGAATTTATTAAACGTAAAGACTCGTTTAGAAATTTTACTTAATCAATCAAACGAAGGCCGCGTTCTTAGAGAAGGCCTGGGCGTTGCGATTATCGGAAAACCAAACGTAGGCAAATCTTCTTTAATGAATATTTTTATGGGAGAAGAAAGAAGTATTGTAACTTCTGTTGCCGGAACAACAAGAGACACGATCGAAGAAACTGCGCAAATTCGCGGCATTCCTGTTCGCATTACAGATACTGCCGGGATTCATGAATCAGATGATGTAGTTGAAAAAATCGGAATCGAAAAAAGTAGAGATGCATTTAATAAAGCAGATTTAGTTTTGCTTGTTCTTGATGGCTCTAAAGAATTCTCTTTAGAAGATAAAGAACTTCTTGATGCATCTGTTAACACAGATACTATTGTTTTAGTTAATAAATCTGATCTCGATAAAAAAATTAATTTTGAAACAAATTTAAAAACTATTTATACAAGTTTTAAAAACGGTTTAGGCGTTGAAGAATTAAAAGATGCTATCGAAGAATTTGTTACAAAAGGAAGTGCAGAAAGAAGAGAGACTCCGGCACTTTCAAATATAAGACACATCGACCTTGTTAAAAAAGCGCTCGCAGAAATTGGCGAAGCTTTAAACATGACACTTGCAAAAGAAGCGATGGATTTTATCGAAATTAATGTTAATGCTGCTTTTATGTATCTTGGAGAAATCACAGGAGACACTGCAAGCGGCGAAGTTATAGATGCTATTTTTAGCAGATTCTGTTTAGGTAAATAGTTATGGAAACTAAGTACATGGGAAAATACGACATTGTCGTAATTGGTGCCGGCCATGCCGGGTGCGAAGCTGCGCTTGCAGCTGCAAGAATGGGTAAAAAAGTTTTAATCTTTTCTATCAATCTTGAAGCTGTTGCAAATATGTTTTGCAACCCTGCAATTGGCGGAACCGGCAAAGGACATTTGGTTCGAGAAATCGATGCCCTTGGCGGGTACATGGGCCAGTGCATTGATAAAACTTTTATTCAGTCAAGAATGCTTAATAGTTCGAAGGGCCCTGCTGTTCAAAGCTTAAGAGCCCAGGCTGATAAACGTAAATATCATGAAGAAATGAAACGCTATTTAGAGAAGATGCCAAATCTTTATCTTAAACAAGCCGAGGTTATTGATATTGATTTTGATGATTCCGGCAAAGTTAAAGGCGTTTTAACTAAGACAGGTTCGTACTATGAATGCGGCGCTGCTATTATTGCTACCGGCACTTTCCTTCGCGGGAAGATTTTTATTGGCGACAGCAATTTTTCAAGTGGCCCGAATGGCCTTGCCCCAAGCTTAGAGCTGGCTGATAATTTAAAGGCTAAAGGCATGAAACTTAGACGTTTTAAGACGGGCACGCCTTGCCGCGCGCTTAGCTCGTCGATTGATTACAGCAAGATGGAAAAGCAAGAAGCCGACGAACACGTTGTGCCGTTTTCTTTCTTAAATGAAAATTTGGATAAAGAACAGGTTCCTTGTTATTTAACTTATACTAACAAAACTACTCACGAAATTTTGCGTGAGAATTTTAGCCGCTCTGCTCTCTTTGGCGGAGACATCGAAGGCGTTGGCCCTCGTTACTGCCCTTCTATCGAATCTAAGGTTGAGCGCTTTGCCGATAAAGAGCGCCACCAGTGCTTCGTAGAGCCAGAAGGTTTAACTACCGAAGAAATGTATCTTCAGGGCATGTCTTCTTCTATGCCAGAAGATGTTCAAGAGGCATTTTACAGATCTATGCCGGGCCTTGAAAACATTGAAATTGTAAGGCCTGCCTATGCCATTGAATATGACTGCATTAACCCCTTAGATATAAAACTTAACCTCGAACATAGACAGTTTAGCGGGCTGTTTTGCGCCGGACAATTTAACGGAAGCAGCGGCTACGAAGAAGCTGCTTGCCAAGGGCTTATGGCCGGAGCCAATGCTTCGCTTTGGCTCGATGGTAAAGAACCGTTTATCCTTGATAGATCGGAAGCTTACATCGGAGTTTTAATTGACGACCTTGTAACCAAAGGGACAAACGAGCCATATAGAATTATGACGTCTCGTGCAGAATACCGCTTAGTGCTTCGCCAGGATAATGCTGATGAAAGACTTAGCGAACGCGCTATGGCTATTGGGCTTATTCCGGCAGAAAGATATGAAAAATTCTTGGCTATAAAAGAAGCCAAAGAAAAAGAAATCGAGAGACTTCGCCAAACAAAATATAAAGGAGTAAGCCTTGCAGAACTCTTAAAAAGGCCTGAAAATACTTATGCATCGCTGGAAAATATTGACAGCGATAGACCGCAGCTTAGCCAGCTTGTAAAAACTAAGGTAGAAGTTGAAATTAAGTATGAGGGCTATATTGCTAAGCAATTGCTTCAGATTGAGAAGTTTAAAAAGCTTGAGAAAAAGGCTTTGCCAGGCGATATTGATTATATGGCTATTGATGGTTTAAGATTAGAAGCAAGAGAAAAGCTAAATGATCTGCGCCCTACTTCAGTTGGCCAGGCATCTCGTATCTCTGGCGTATCACCTGCAGATATCAATGTGCTATTGGTTTATTTAGAGAAGCTTAGAAGAAGTATCTAGTTGTTTATATAGCCACAGAGGAAACTGTTTTCCTCTGTGGCGATGGTATATTAATATGGAAAATTATAATGAATTAATTCGATTATCGCTCGAATGGAATGAAAAAATTAATATTACGGCTATTACTGATAAGGACGAGTTCTTAAAGAAGAATATTCTTGATTCGCTTGCGATTGTTGGTGAGCCTGCAATAGAAAATGCAAAGCGTATTATGGACCTTGGAACCGGCGGCGGATACCCAGGGCTTCCGCTCGCAATTCATTATAAAGACAAAGAATTTGTGCTTGTAGATTCGGTAAATAAGAAGCTAAACGTTATCAATGATATCTGCAAAAAGCTTGATATTTCAAACGTTTTAACCGTTCATGGCCGCGCCGAAGACCTTGCAAAAGAAAAAGATTTTAGAGACTCTTTTGACCTTGTAGTTTCAAGGGCCGTTGCCGCTATGCCAACGCTTGCAGAATACGCCCTGCCCTTTGTAAAACCAGGCGGATTCTTCGCTGCTTATAAGACCAGCGCAGCTGCAGAAGAGATTGCTTCTTCAAATAAAGCCATAGAAAAGCTTGGCGCAAGGCTTAGTAAGATCTTTTCTGCCGGAACCGGTGATGACGAGCATTTAATCGTGCTTGTGGAAAAACTTGTGGAAACTCCAAAGAATTTTCCAAGAAAAGCCGGAGAAGCAAAGAAAAACCCAATAATATAACGATTATGTGATATAATGTTCCACGTGGAACCTGTGCATAAAAATGCCGGAATGTTCCACGTGGAACATTTTTATTTAGGAGACTTACAATGGGTAAAGCAATAGCTATATTCAACCAAAAAGGTGGCGTAGGAAAAACTACTACAAATATTAATTTAGCAGCCTGCCTTGCTAACAAAGGCAAGAAGGTTTTAGTACTTGATATCGACCCTCAGGGAAATACTACCTCGGGCCTTGGTCTTATCAAGAAAGATTTAGATTATACCAGCTATGATTTATTAATAGATGATAGTTTAGACCCACGCAATACTATATATAAAACTAACGTAGAAAATCTTGAGATTATTCCGGCAAGCGCAGAACTTGCAGGCGCAGAAATCGAATTGGTGCATTTAGAAGGCCGCGAAAAACGCCTTAAAAACGCCCTTTTAGCTATCAAAAAGGCCTACGATTATATCTTTATTGACTGCCCTCCTTCACTTGGATTATTAACAATAAACGCACTTACAGCAGTTGATTCTGTTCTTATTCCTATTCAGTGCGAATTCTATGCACTCGAAGGTGTAAGCCAGCTTGTTTCTACTATTAACTTAGTACATCAAAGCATGAACCCTGCCCTCGAAATTGAAGGCGTAATTTTATCAATGTTTGACGGCAGAACCAATTTGTCTATTCAAGTTGTTGATGAAGTTAAAAAATATTTTGGCAGCAAGCTCTACTCTACCGTTATTCCGCGTAACGTAAGATTAGCCGAAGCTCCAAGCTACGGGCTGCCAATTACTGAATACGACCCTAAGTCTAAAGGCGCAATTGCCTACCAGGCATTCGCAGAAGAGTTTTTAAGAACGGAGGCTGAATATGGCAAGTAAAAAAGGTGGCCTTGGCAGAGGCCTTGGTTCGATCATGGATGCACTTGATGCAAAGCCAATTTCTATTTTTGAAGAGAAGCCAAAGAAAAAGGCTCCGGGAAAAACTGTTGAAAAGAAGCCTGTGGAAAAAGTGCAAAAAGTGGATAAAGTGGATAACACCGGACTCAAACCGGCTAAAACAGCTAAACCGGCCAAAAC
>JAUNQK010000011.1 GCA_030536235.1 Bacillota bacterium | reverse complement strand
TTTCTGTGTTCATTGCGTTAAGAGCCTGTGGGCGGTTAAGTGTAATTACACCAACATGATTGTTCTTGCCGCAAACTTCATATTTTACTCCGTTCATAATTAAATCTCCTTGTACAATAAGAACTAATAATTATCTAATATTTTTCCCGTTAATATAAACTGCCTTAACATTTAAATCTTTATCTATAATAACAAAATCAGCAAACTTGTTTTTTTCAAGTGAACCAATTTCAGTATCACATTTAATAGCTTTTGCCGGAGCTATCGTTGCAGCAAGTATAGCTGTCTCAAGTGGAACTCCATATTTTACGCAACGTCTTAAACCTTCCATAAGATGAATGCTGCTTCCGGCAAGTGTATCTGTGCCTTTTAGACAAGCCTTTCCATTTTTCATTTCTACAAGCTGCCCGCCAAGTTCATATTCACCATCTGGCATTCCGGCGCATCTAAGCGAATCTGAGATTAAACATAGCTTATCCTTAAAAAGCTTAGATGTAAGTCTAATTACTGAAGGATGAATATGCAAGCCATCAGTAATAAGTTCTACGCTTGCATTGTTATCAAGCGCCGCTGCGATAACGCCAGGTTCTCTATGAAGTAGCCCCGGCATTCCATTAAATAAATGTGTAGCATGGCTTGCGCCTGCTTTAAAAGCCGCCATTGCAGTTTCATAATCAGCTGCAGTATGTCCAATAGAAACAGTACAAACCTTAGAAACCTTTTCGATAAATTCTATTGCACCTTTTTCTTCTGGTGCAACAGTAACAAGCTTGACAATTCCACCAGACGCTTCATTAAGCCTGTTAAACATTTGAACATCAGGTTCATGTAAATTATCAGCATTTTGTGCGCCCTTTTTAACAGAGCTTAAAAATGGACCTTCAAGATTAATGCCTGCAATTTTAGCACCATCATTTGGTCTTTCGTAAGAAGCAATTGCTAATACAGCTTTTGTAAGCTCTGGTTCTTTTAAAGTCATTGTTGTAGGGCACCAACTTGTAACACCTTCTGCTGCATAGTAACGACCCATAATAGCCATAGCTTCTGGTTTTCCATCGCTTGAATCTTCGCAGGCAGCAGCATGTGTGTGAATGTCGATTAAACCAGGAATAATATAATCACCTTCGGCATCATAATCGCCATTTCCAATTACGCCTTGCCCAGTTTCAATAATTTTTTCTTCAAACTCGATTCCGCCATCAATAAAATGTCCATCGATAAAAATTTTGCCATTTACGATTTTCATACTACCACCTACGCTTTAATTTCAGGAAGTGATGCTGCTGCAACAGATTGTCCAACTCTTCTAAATTTTTCATCTGGAAGTGATAATTTCATTTCTGCAGCAAATTCCGGATATTCATCCAACAATACTCTTTGTGCTTCAGCAATAATTATGTCTCCACCCTTTCCGCTCATTACGCGGCCAAGTAATAATACATTCGAACATTTATATAAGTCAAAATAGTATGCAAGAGTGTGCCCAAGGTAAGTACCAATACTTGTGTAAATTGATACAGCAGCCTTGTCATCATTCTCCATTAAGCCTTGTACTATTTTTAATTTTTCTGCCGGAGACAAACTCTCATCAAGCTTAATACCTGCGCGTGGCGCAAGCTTAATTACGCTATCTTGAGAAAAATATTTAACTCCGCAACCTATATCTAAGCTCCATTCATCTTTTTCTGCATTTGGTTGACAATCAACCGGAACAAATGCGAGCTCGTTAAGCCATCCTGTAATGCAACCGTTTGCATCTACAAAACCAACAGCTTCACTTGTGCCCATCGCAATACCTATTACATTTGGAACATCAAGGCTCATCATTCCGGCTAAAGCAGAAACATCACCATCATTAATTACTGAATAAGGAATATCACCAAATGTATCAGTAATTGCTTTTATGTAAATATTTTTAACTTTTAAATCGTATAATTCTTTTGGGACTTTAATAAAAAGCGATGCAGTCATTGCTCTGTTATTAATATATACACCAGCTGATGATACTCCAACCGCATCAACTCTTGGCATATGCTGCGCAGCTGATTTAAGAGCAGAAACAATTCCGTCATAATGATAATCAGGATCTGCATTTGTTTTTGGGAACCAAACAACTTCTTCAGAATAAACGCTTTCGCCATTAACGACAGCACTAACCTTTCTATCGCTACCACCGGCATCAAAGCCTATACGGCATCCATCAAGATGTCCGCCTATTTTTTTAGGGCTATCCTTTGTTTCAGGAATATCTTCCGTATATATAACTTCAAATTCATGTTCGAAAATTCCAGACATAAATACATTATCAAAATCTTGAATTCCACCTTTGGCAAAGGCTTTGCTTAAATAATCGTAGATTTCTTTATCATTGACGAAAATTCTAAAGCCACCTTTCATCCAAAGAATTGTTTTTACGAGTCTATTAATGTAATATTCGTCAGCTGCCTTCATTTCGTTAGTGCCATGAATAAAACTATCAACCCTTGCCATTTCTCCGCCGGCGCGTTCAATGGCTATACTAATTGTTTTTTTAGCCGTTTTTAAAAATTCACGATTAAATACATATAGAGGCGTAAAATTAGGGTCTAATTCCGGAATATTCTTAATATTCGCTTCAATTCCATAAATATTCATATAACCGATTCCTTTCAAATTGCCAAAAAATTCAAAAATCCGCTATTTATAGTATAGCATTGAAGAAAATAATATGAAATACACAAATTATAGACTTTTAGGGTTTCTTCCTTAATATTGCAATAATCATTATAAAAATGATAAAATAATGTCAAAGCTTTAAAATATAATAGTAGACAACATTTTTTAATAGGTGACAATATGGCAAAAGTATCAATTAGAAATCTGAAGAAAGTGTACCCAAACGAAGAAAAGGCTAAAAAACAAAAGAAAGTCTCAGAAGAAAAGAAAAATAATCTTCAGGTTACCAATGAAGGAGTTGTTGCAGTACAAGAATTCAATCTTGAAATTGCCGATAAAGAATTCATCGTTCTCGTTGGGCCATCAGGCTGCGGAAAATCTACTACTTTAAATATGATTGCAGGTCTTGAAGATATAACATCTGGAGAGCTGTATATTGGCGATAAATTAATGAATGATGTCGAACCAAAAGATAGAGATATCGCTATGGTTTTCCAAAACTATGCGCTCTATCCTCACATGACTGTTTATGATAACATGGCATTTTCACTCAAGCTAAAGAAAACGCCTAAAGATATAATTGATAAAAAAGTAAAAGAAGCGGCTGAAATTTTAGATATTACTCAATATCTTAACCGTAAGCCTAAAGCTCTTTCCGGTGGACAACGTCAACGTGTTGCTATTGGCAGAGCTATCGTTCGTGATCCATCCGTATTCTTAATGGATGAGCCTCTTTCCAATCTTGACGCAAAGCTTAGAAATCAAATGCGTGCAGAAATTATTAAGCTTCGTCAAAGAATCAATACCACCTTTATCTATGTAACTCATGACCAAACTGAAGCTATGACTTTAGGTGACCGAATCGTAATTATGCGTGATGGTTTTATTCAGCAAATCGGTACACCTCAAGAAGTATTCGACCATCCTAACAATTTATTTGTTTCAGGTTTCATTGGTATGCCTCAAATGAATTACTTTGATGCAAATTTAATCAAAAAAGACGGCAAATATTTTGTTGAAGCTGGCGGAATTTCAGTTGCTTTGTCTGAAGATAAACAAGAACGTCTCAAAAATAATAATGTGGCTGAACAAGAAGTTATCCTTGGTGTTAGACCAGATCATATTTCACTTTGCGATGATGGAATCAAAGCAACAGTAGATGTTAGCGAACTTATGGGCGCTTCTGTTCATCTTCATTTAAATTCAAATGGCAAAGACGTAATCGTTATTGTGCCAACTAACGGAGCTGCTGCAAGCTTCCCAATGGGCAGCACAGTAAATCTCACGTTCAACGGCAATGTTGCTCATGTATTCAGTAAAGAAACTGAAAAGAATCTTGAGTTTTAAATACTAGCAATGTGAAAGGACATATAATAATGGACTCAGAACTTCAAAGCGTTCTGTCAGCATTTAAACTTGATGGAACGCCATTAAGCTGTATACCTTATGGTGCAGGACATATAAATCAAACAAAGCTTATAACAACTGATACTAACAAGCAATATGTACTTCAAAAGATTAATGAAAACACCTTCCCTAACGTTGAAGGTTTAATGACTAATATCTTAAGAGTAACAGAACATATCAGATCTAAAAGCTGTGACCCAAGAGCTTCAATGCACTTGATTCCTACTGTAGATAATAAGATTTGGTTAAAAAGTAATTCCGGAGCATTTCGAATTTATGAATTTGTTAAAGGAACAATAGCCCTTCAAGCTGCAGAAACAGCAGATGATTTTTATGAAAGTGCTGTTGGGTTTGGTAAATTCCAAACAATGTTATCAGATTTTCCGGCAGAATCTTTAACAGAAACAATTAAGAATTTTCACCATACACCTGACAGATATCGCATATTTAAAGAAACATTAAAAAAAGACCCACTTGGCCGTGCCAAGAATGTACAAAAAGAAATCGACTTTATTCTTTCTAAAGAAGAAGAAATGTCTCAATTGCAAAAGTGCAGAGATAACGCATTACTTCCGACAAGAGTTACACATAATGACACAAAGCTTAACAACGTTTTATTTGACGAAAACACAAGAAAAGCTGTTTGCGTAATCGATCTTGATACTGTAATGCCTGGCCTTGCCGCTTATGACTTTGGGGATTCTATTAGATTTGGCGCAGCAACTGCAGCAGAAGATGAAAAGAATCTCGATTTAATGAATATGGATTTAGGCTTATACGAATGCTTTACAAAAGGATTTGTAAGTGAATGCAAAGCACTAACTAAAGACGAAATTCTATCCTTCCCTCTTGGTGCTAAAACCATGACAATGGAGTGCGGTGTAAGATTTTTCACCGACTATATTGATGGTGATCATTACTTTGCTATTCATAGAGACGGCCAGAATCTTGATCGTGCTCGCACTCAGTTTAAGCTTGTTACTGATATGGATAACAAATGGGATGAAATGAGACGTATCATTGAAAAATACATATAATCTAGTTTTAGAAAAGCAATTCTGCTTTTTTAAAATAAATAATTAATTATTTATTTCATTATTTTAAAGGAGAAGAAAATGAAAAAAGTATTAGCAGTAATTCTTGCGCTTGCTATGATTTTCTCTTTCGCAGCTTGCGGAGAAAAGGAAGCAGCAGCAGAAGACATTACACTTGATGTAATCATTTGCCAATATGGTCCAAACACAAATGAATGGTTCCTTGGCAAAGGCATGAATGGTACAAATTTTGTTGAAAAATTTGAATCAGAAAACCCAGGTGTAAAGCTTAACCTCGAAGTAGTATCATGGAACGACGTTTATACAGTTGTTGATACTCGTATTGCTAGTGGCCAGGCTCCTGATATTCTTAACATCGACGTATTCGCAAATTATGCAAGCGAAGGTCTGTTAATGCCAGTATCAGAATATTGCCCAGCAGATCTTTATGAAGACTTCTTCCCATCATTCATCGACCAGTCTGTAATGGACGGCACAGTATGGGCAGTTCCAGATCTTGCTTCTGCACGTGCACTCTACTACAACGTAGACATGTTCGAAGAAATGGGTATCGCTGTTCCAACAACATGGGCAGAACTCGAAGAAGCATCTGAAACAATTCTTGACTACTATGGTGGCGAAGTTTATCCATGGGGTATCGATATGACAACTGACGAAGGTCAGGCTGCATTCGCTTACTACACATGGGGCAACGGCGGTGGATTCGTAGACGCTAACGGCAACTGGGCAGTTAACTCTGCAGAAAACGTTGAAGCTATCGAATACGCAATCGATCTCGTAAAGAACGGTTACACAAACCCTAACCCAGAAACACAGACAAGATACGACCTTCAGGATATGTTCGCAGCTGGCAAGCTTGCAATGTGCATCGCTCCAAACTCAATGCCAACATATTGCGCTGACAAGGGTGGCACAGTTAACATGGCAACAGCAGGTATCCCTGCAAACGAAGGCAAGACAGGTTCTTCTGTAGGCGTTATGGACCGTATCATGGCATTCAAGGACGAATCAGCTCCTGATCAGGCAGCTCGTAACGAAGCTATCGGTAAGTTCCTTAAGTTCTTCTACAACCCAGAAAACTATGTTGGTTGGGTATCAATGGAAGGCTTCCTCCCTGCAGTTAACTCAGCAGTAGCAGCTCTCGTTGAATCAGATCCATCATTCGAAGCATGGCTCGATGTTCTTGGTTCATGCCAGTTCTATCCAACAGCTAAGGCTGAATGGGATCAGGTAAAGCAAGGCGTTATCAAGGCTGAACAAGAAGCTCTTAATGGCGCAAGCGTAAAGGATCAGCTTGATGCACTTCAGGCTGCTCTTCAGTAGTTTAATTTAAACTATAATTATGGGGTCGGATTTATCCGGCCCCATAAAATAATTATTCTTTCAAATATCTTTAAATCTTAAATGTATTTGAAAAAACAATTATTATCTTAACATTTATGGAGGCTAAACGTGAAACCAACCCTTGGAAAAAAGATTGAACCATATGTTTGGTTACTACCAAGTATTGTGCTGATGGCGATTTTTGTTATCTTCCCTATTTGCATTGTATTTAAACTTGCCTTTAGTGAAGTTACAAAAGCCGGAATTGTCGGTGGCTTTGTTGGATTTAGAAATTTCAAAGAAGCTATTGGGCTGCCAGCTTTTAAACAAGTAATGATAAACACCTTCTGGTGGGTTATTTCTGTTGTAGGTCTTTCAACAATTATTGGTTTTATAATTGCTTTAGTTTTAAATCAAAAATTTAAAGGTCGTAAAATCGCAAGATCAATTATCGTATTCCCATGGGCTACATCATTAGTAGTTCAAGCTTCTGTTTGGAATTACATTATTAAATACGAATATGGTAATTTAAATAACATTCTTCTTAATCTTGGAATTATCAAAGAAGCAATTAACTGGCGTTCGTCATTTCAAGTTGAATTTGTTTGGGAATGCTGGGTAGGTATCTTCGTAACCATTCCATTTGTTGCATTCTGCGTTTTATCGGGGCTTCAATCAATTGACACATCACTTTATAAAGCTGCTGATATTGATGGCGCAAGTTTTTGGGATAAACTTTTCCATATAACTATTCCACTTGTGAAACCATCATTAACAGTTAGTACGGTATTAAATATTATTTATGTATTCAACTCCTTCCCTATCATATTCACTATGACAAAAGGTGCTCCGGCAAATAAGACTGATACACTTATAACCTATCTTTACATGCTTAACTTCTATGATAGGCAAAAAGGCCCAGCAACAGCATTATCAGTTATAGGATTTGTTATCCTCTGTATATGCGCCGGAATTTACATGATAGCTGTAATGAGAAAGGAGGATGCAGAATGATTAACGATATCAACACAAAGAAAACCAATCGCACTGCCCTTCTTTTAGTAATTGCTGCATTAATTTTGGCTTTCATATTTATGTGCCTTCCAGCATATAATTTTGACGTAATAATTTATTCACAAAAATCACTTAATACTACTATTGGTGATGCTAATTATAGTGCAGCACTTGCAGAAGTACAAAAAGAACAGAAAAGGCTTGAAGCTGAAGGCTATACTTCAACTATTAACGAAACGCTTTATGAAAGAACTAAAAAAAGCGGTGAAGTAAGCAGCACTGTTACCTTTACACTTAACAGCACTGTTCAAAAGAGCATGCTAGCATTTTTAGGAACAGGGCTTGCATCTTCTTATGTTTTACTTGCTATCATTTTATTTATGATACTTTCTATTGCATGCCTCGCAGCTGGCCTAATTGGCTCGTCAGACGAACTTTGGTCTAGACTTAACGGTAAAGCAAAAACATTTAGAACTATGGCAGTGGCCCTATTATTAGTCGCATGCCTGCTTGTTCCTGTTTTTTATATGACAAACACCTATGCATTATCAAGAGAAATTTATCTTTATGGTGCAAATTTAATCGATCAAGCTGGTTCTGCTGAATTCTATCAAAAAATTGATTATCTTTTATTTGATGGAACTGCCGGAAACAATATTACAGATTTCATCGCGGGCATGAAATTTAGCAGCACATTATGGGGATGGCTTACTCTTCCTTGCGTATTTGCAATGCTGATTGGAGCTATGCAGATTAGACACGGAAATATTAAACACGCCCTGCTTAAACTTCTGCTTTATGCATTTATTATTGTAATTTGCGTTCTTACACTTTATCCATACTATGTAATGCTTGTTACAGGTTTCAGGTCAAGCGCAGAAACAAACGATATGTATTTCTTGCATATCTTCCCAACAAAGTGGATCTTCCAAAACATCAAATCAATTATTGATCGTGGCGTTTTAGGTTACTTGAAGAATTCTCTTCTTATTGCCGGAGGTGCAACAGTAATTGCTTTGATTTGCGGAATTCCGGCAGCATATTCTCTTGCCAGAATGAGGTATAAAGGAAGAAAAGCATTTCTTGGCTTTGTTATTATGAGCCAAATGTTCTCACCTGTTGTACTCTTAATTGGTATTTCACAATTGATGAGCACTCTTAATCTTAACGACAGCATTATTGGTCTTATGTTAATTAATGCTGCGTTTAATCAAGCCTTTGCAATTTGGCTTTTAAGAGGAACTTTCATTTCTATTTCACCAGAAATGGAACAGGCCGGAAGAATTGATGGTTGCACAACGCTTGGGTCGTTATGGCACATTTTACTTCCTATGGCTGCACCGGGAATCGTTACAACATTAATCTTTATTTTTATTAATGCATGGAACGAATACACTATTTCAACAGTTCTTATTTCTACAGCAACAAATAGACCTATTACAGTAGGTATTACTCAGTTCTCATCATTTAATATGATTGAATGGCAATACTTATTTGCAGCATCACTTCTTGCAACAATACCTGTCGTAATACTCTTTATGTGCATTGAAAAGCATCTTGCTGATGGACTTACATCTGGCGGTGTTAAAGGTTAAAAATATGGGCGCTAATCATAGCGCCCTTTAAAATTATGAAAAAATATATTATTAAAAAAGTAAATAATAGTTTTGATTGGGATTCTATACCAAAGCTTGAAGTTAGCGAAATCATGTGGTTAAAAGATGCAGGCATTCGCATGAGCCAACAAATTTGTTATGACTCTGAGGCAATATATGTTCATCAAGTTGCATTAGAAAATAACATTCGTGCAGAAGAAAAAGATTTTTTATCTGCTGTTTGCAACGATAGCTGTATGGAATTTTTCTTTGATTTTGAATGCGATGGTCGTTATTTCAATTTTGAAATTAATCCAATTGGAACTATTTATCTTGGTTTTGGCAAAGAACGTGCAACAAGATTAAGAATTATTGATAAAAACCCTGCAGAACACTTTTCAATTAAAACAACCCATACACTTTCAGGATGGGATGTTTATTATAAAATACCATTAACATTTGTTCGATTATTTTATCCGGAATATCAATTTGTTTCTGGCAAAAGCTTTAAGGCAAATTGCTATAAATGTGGAGACAAAACTGATACACCCCACTACCTTGCCTGGAATACCCTATCTTCAGACACGCCAGATTTTCATCGCGCAATAGACTTTGGCATAATGACGTTTGAATAGCTGTCATTGCAAGGCCCGAAGGAATATGATATAATAGAACATATGTTCTATTATGCAAACCATTGATCAAGCTTTCGCAAAACTAAATAAAAGTAAATTCCGGTCTAAATTTCATTTGTCAGAGGCCGATAAAGCTTATATCGAAGAACAAGGCATGGATGTTATTCGTCGCCATGCCGAAGGTTTTATATTGTGCAGAATTGCACCTGCTGTTATTCCAAACGATGGTAAGCAAACTCCAATGTCGGGTCACCCTGTTTTTAAGGCACAACATGCTACCGCTTGTTGCTGCCGAGAATGCCTTTTTAAGTGGTATCATGTACCTAAAGGTGTGCAACTTACCGAAGATCAGCAGCGCCGCCTAGTTAATCTAATTATGATTTGGATTGAAAGAGAAATAAACCAAAAGTGATAGATTATACAAATCAAAAAGTTTATCTGGTAATCGATCTTAAATCGTTTTACGCGTCGGTTGAATGTGTCGAGCGTGGTCTAGACCCTATGAAGGCCCTACTCGTTGTTGCCGACCCAGAACGAACAGAAAAGACAATTTGCCTTGCAGTGTCACCAGCCATGAAGGCTTTAGGTGTTAAAAATCGCTGCAGGGTTTTTGAAATACCTAAAACTATTGATTACATTATGGCTCCGCCTCGTATGCAAAAGTACATCGATTATGCGGCAGATATTTATGGAGTCTATCTGCAATATATTGCGCCAGAAGATATTTATGTCTATTCTGTCGACGAAGCTTTCTTAGACGTAACAAAATATTTAAAGCTATATAACAAAACGCCTAAAGAAATGGCCATTTTTTTGATGGAACAAGTAAAGGAAAACGTTGGTGTGCGCGCTACTTGCGGAATCGGCACAAATATGTATCTCGCAAAAATTGCCTTAGACATCACAGCAAAACATGCGCCCGATTTTATCGGTGAATTAGACGAAAAAGCTTTTTGCGAAACCTTATGGAATTATAAACCATTAACCGATTTTTGGAGAATTGGGCCCGGAATCGCTTCACATCTTGCACGCATGGGCATTTATACTATTGGCCAACTTGCACATTATGACGAAGAAATCTTATATCGAGAATTTGGAAAAGATGCCGAGCTTTTAATTGACCATGCTTGGGGCCGTGAGCCTGTAACAATCAAGGATATTAAAGCATATAAGCCAAAAACACATTCTATGTGCCAAGGGCAAGTGCTTATGGCAGATTATGCTTTTGAAGATGGGAAATTAATTATTAAAGAAATGACCGACCAGCTTTGTTTAGACCTTGTTAAAAAAAATATGGTGACAAATTCAATGACATTAGTTGTTGGATATAGTAAAGATTCCGGCCTTCGTAATAAATCGAATGGCAATGCCCCGTGGATTAAATATGCAGGTGCAATGATTGGTGCTACTGCTTCTATTGATGTTGCAACAAATTCAGATTCGGTTTGGGTGCCAAAGCTTGCAGAATTATTTAGCGAACTTGTTGATCATCATTTAAAAATTAGGCGTGTATATATAAACGCAAATAATATTGTGCCTGATAACCAAGAAATGCAGCTTAGCCTCTTTGGGGCAGCGCCAGAAAAACTTGAAGATGATAAAAAACTTCAAGAAACCATGATTGCAATAAAATCAAAATTTGGAAAGAATTCTATTTTAAAAGCCATGGACTATGAAGAAAAAGCCATGACAAAAACTCGCAATATGCAGATTGGAGGACATAAAGCAAATGGGAAAGAAACCAATGGCCCCGATGGCCGTATCTGAACGCGCCAAACAATTCATGCCCTTCAAAGCTGTGGCTGGGCTTGACGAAGCATTAGAAAAAAAGCGTATTGAATTGGGAATTATTGAAGAAGATGAAAAACAAAACAGCGAGCTTTAAGCTCGCTGTTTTGATATAAAAATGTAAGCCAACTAGTAAGCCGGGTTATGTGTGAATCAATCATCTTTCTAGGACTTTTGTCACCAAAAGCCTCAAGCGACCTACCTTCCGAGAAGAGACGGGCAGCCCCCTTTCGACCAGTATACTATTGGAATAGCACTTAGCCCTCTACTTGGTCTTGCTCCGGGTGGGGTTTACATTGACGCTACATGTTACCATGTAACCGGTAGGCTCTTACCCTACCTTTTCACCCTTACCAATGCACATAATGCACGGCGGTTCTTTTCTGTTGCACTTTCCCGGTGATCACTCACGGCAGCCGTTAACTGTCACCCTTGCCCTGCGGAGCCCGGACTTTCCTCACGCTTAATATCCCTATTAAGCCCGCGATTGAATCGTCAGCTTGCATGTAATTATATTATAATTTTATATTTAGTTCAACAGGACAATGATCAGAACCAAATACATCAGTTCTAATTACTACATCCTTTACCTTTGGCATAAGTCTTTCACTTACAATAAAGTAATCAATTCTCCACCCCACGTTTTTTTCACGAGCATGGAATCTATATGACCACCAAGAATACTCTACTTTTTCTGGATAAAGTGTTCTATATGAATCTAAAAAACCTGATTTTAGAAGCTTATTAAATGCCTCACGTTCCTCATCAGAGAACCCTGCATGGCCAGCATTAGACTTTGGATTCTTCAAATCAATTTCGTTATGGGCAACATTTAAGTCTCCGCACATAATAACAGGCTTTTTCTTATCAAGCTTAACCATGTACTTACGACGCTTTTCTTCCCATTCGAGTCTATAATCAATTCTTGCCAATTCATCTTGTGCATTTGGAACATAATTATCTATTAAATAAAAATCGTCATATTCCAAGCATACAGTTCTGCCTTCATTATCAAAACCGGTGACATCAACTGACATTGGTTCTTTCTTTGCCAAAATCATCGTACCGGAATATCCTTTTTTCTCGGCACTGTTAATATACTTATAATAACCTGGCAAATCAATATCAATTTGTTCTGGTTGCGCTTTAGTCTCTTGAATACAAATAAAATCTGCTTTAGATTCTTTAAAATAATCAAGAACGCCTTTTCCAAGCGCTGCACGTATTCCGTTTACATTAAAAGAAATAAATTTCATAACTATTCCATAAAGCTAAATGGGTCTTGATTTACTTTGCTCTGAATAATCTTAACCCCATCAAGTTCTTTTTCAAGTTTTGCAGCCATGTTCTTAACGAAAATCTGTTCTGTTCCCCAATGCCCAGCATCTACAATTGCAAGCCCTGCAGCATTTGCATAGGCCCCAACATGATGTGAAACATCACCTGTTACATATACATCAGCATATTCAGATGCAGCATCCCAGAAATCTCCGCCAGCGCCTGTGCAGCAAGCAACTGTTTGAACTTTTTTATCTGTATCACCTGTAAATTTAAGACCATCAAGATTTAAAACCTTAGAAATCTTATAGACAAATTCGCCAAGTGTAGTTGCTTTATCAAGCATTCCAACTTTAAGGAAATGCTCAGTGCCAGGTACTTCTTTAACCTTCTTAGCTCCAAGAAGTTTTAATAAATAATCTGTGTTACCGCCCTTTACAATATCGAATGGCGTATGACAAGAATAAACAGCAATATCCGCTTTTATAAGACGAATAATATATCTTGAAACAGGTTTGCAAATATGAATACTTTTAATTTCATTAAAAATAAGTGGATGATGTGTAACAATCATCTGAACCTTGTTTTCAATTGCTTCGTCAATTACAGCATCATCAATTTCAAGGGCAACTAAGATTTTCTGAACATTTGTTGGACCTTGGCAAATTTGTACTCCGGAATTATCCCATTCACTTTGAGTATCAAGAGGTGCAATCTTTTCTAGTGCAGTTTTAACTTGGTGAATATTCATCTTTTATCCTTTCCGCATCTTCGCGTCTTTTGATCCAGCTTTTAACTAGTTCTTTCGTCTCTTCGGAATTACCCATGTTATCAATTACTACATTAACTTTTCTAATATAATCATCTAAAAATTCCTTAAATAATGGGTCTTTTCTCATCTTTACAGGTAAGAAAATATCATCCTTTTTTGTGCCTTGTTCTGCATAAAATACTTCACAAAGTTTTCCGGCTTCTTTAACAATTTTTTCTTCTTTTATTTCAAAGCCATTGTTTTGAAGCCACTCGCGAAGCATAAAGCTTCTTTTACGAGGCTGAAGAATAAATCTTTTAAATGATTTAGTCTTATTGATATCTTCTGCCAGAATATCAATAATATTTTCTCCGCCCATTCCGGCAATAATAACAGAACTTACTTCACCGTTTTTGATTGGAACAAGGCCGCTGCCTAATCTAATGTCATACAAATCATTACTAATTTCAATTAAATTAAGATTGTTTTGCGCTTTTTGAAGCGGCCCTTCGTTAATATCTGTTAAAATTGCAAAAGGCACTTTATTTTTTGCAAGTAAATCTATAGGCACAAACCCATGGTCTGTGCCTACGTCTGCAACCGGCTCGCCTTCGATTACGAAACTTACCAGCGCCTTCATGCGATCTGAAAAATTATATTTAGTCAAGATAGTCCTTTAATCTCTTTGATCTATTTGGATGACGAAGTTTTCTTAAAGCCTTAGCTTCAATTTGACGAATTCTTTCTCTTGTTACGTTAAACTGTTGACCAACTTCTTCAAGTGTACGAGCGCGGCCATCGTCTAAGCCAAAACGAAGTCTAAGTACCTGCTGTTCTCTGTCGGTTAATGTACCAAGAACTTCAATTAATTGTTCACGAAGCATAGAATATGCAGCAGCTTCTGCTGGGCTTGGAATATCTTCATCAGGAATAAAGTCGCCAAGATGTGAATCTTCTTCTTCACCAATAGGTGTTTCAAGTGAAACTGGTTCTTGAGCAATCTTGGATATTTCTCTAACCTTTTCTACTGGAATATCCATTTCAGCTGCAATTTCTTCTGGGCTTGGGTCTCTACCAAATTCCTGAAGTAACTGTCTTGTAACTCTAACCTGCTTATTAATTGTTTCAACCATATGTACAGGAATACGAATTGTCCTTGCTTGGTCTGCAATTGAACGAGTAATTGCTTGTCTAATCCACCATGTTGCATATGTAGAGAACTTAAACCCTTTACGCCAATCGAATTTATCAACGGCTTTAATAAGACCAAGGTTTCCTTCTTGAATGAGGTCGAGGAATAACATGCCTCTGCCAACATATCTCTTAGCAATTGATACTACGAGTCTTAAGTTTGCTTCACAAAGTTTATTTTTTGCAGCCTCACCTTTTTCGACTATATCCATCTTAGTCTGGAGCTTTTCGAGCCTTGCTCTGTTAGTTTTTGTTTCTTTCTTTGCAAGTCTTCTTTCAAGGTCTGCAATTTCATTTTTAATCTTAAGACCAGCTTCCATAGCTTGTGCAAGTTCCATTTCTTCATCGGCTGATAAGAGTGGAACTTTACCAATCTCTTTTAGATACATTCTTACAGGGTCATCTACAGCGATTCCCTTAGGAACATCTTCAAGATTATCTTCTGCAGCTTCTGCTACGATTTCTTCAAGTTCTGCCTCGTCGTTTTCTGTGATATCGATATCATCGTCATCATCAAGGTCATCCTCATTGTTTTCTTCATCAGTAGCATTTGGTTTAATAATATCAATTTTTTCAGCCTCAAGTGCAGCAAAGAACTGTTCTTTGTCAGATTGATCGAGATCAAGCTCTTCCATTACTTCTTCAATAGCAGCAAGGTCGATAGTTCTGTTTTTCTTAGCCTTTTCATATAAAGGCATCAAAGCTTCAAATTTCTTTTCGCTTGTAATATCAATTTCGTAATCCATTATATTTCCCTTCTCTACTTATGTTGTAAATCTTTAAGTTCTTCCATTAATTTATTAATTGCGGCAGAGTCGGTGTCATCGTCTGCCATATCCAAAATAGCAATAATTTCTTTCTTGCGTTTTTCTTTCTTTTGATTGTCTATCTTTTCAATGCAATCATTAAAGGCTTTTTCATCATCTTCGCCAAGCTTTATTTCATTTAGAAGTTCATTTAAGAAGATAAGCTCAGGATCATCTAAGTTTTCTTTTAACTTTTCTAAATCAAATTCTGTATCTGGCTTATATAACGAATCAAGAACAGAAACAATCTTTATGCTTTCACTAAGTTCAAATGATTCTGAATAAGCCTTTACCTTATCAAAATAGTCGCCCTTAATAAGTGCTAATCTAATTAATGTTTTTTCAAGAAGAACTTGTGCTGCACTTGCTGCTTTTGTTTCTTCTTGCTTTACTAAAATTGGCGTAATCTTTGGGTCTACTGATTTTCCTTCAACTTCTCTTCGAAGTGCACCTTCAGAAATCCCAACCTCTTTAGCAATTTTCTTGATATAAAGATCTGCCTCAACTGGAGATAAGCTTCTTAAAACACCTGCTGTTGCTTGTAAGAATTTTACGCTTTGCGAGGTATCATTTATATCATACTTTTTTCTGATAAGAAGAATTTTATAATCGATATCGCCAATAGCTTTTTCTTTAATCAGCTTTTTAAATGCATCTGCCCCATTTTTCTTTACATATTCATCTGGATCTTTGCCGTCGTCAACATGAAGGACTTTTACTTCGAGGCCCGCTGCTCTTAATATATCAATGCCACGAATTGCAGCTTTGATTCCGGCAGCATCAGCATCATAACAAAGAATAACTTTATCTGTATATCGTTTAAGAAGTGTTGCTTGCTGTTCTGTTAATGCTGTTCCGCAGCTTGCAACAACATTTTTAATCCCTTCTTGATATAAAGCTGCTACATCCATATAGCCTTCAACTACTATGGCATAGCCCTCTTGCTGAATTTCTGGTCTTGAAAGATTAAGACCAAAGAGATTATATTTTTTTTGGAAGATTAAACTTTCTGATGAATTAAGATATTTCGGATCTCCATCTCCAATTATTCTTCCGCCAAAACCAATTACCTTCCCCCGGGTATTAATAATAGGGAAAATTACTCGGTTTCTAAATCTATCATATACTCGGCCCTTATCATTTTTAGATGCAAGGCTTATTTCTATCATCTGATTTTCTGTAACACCCTTTGATTTTAAGAAATCAATTAGTGAGTGCCACTCGTCATCTGCAAAACCTATTCCAAACTTTTGAATTGTTTGCGGAGTAAACTTTCGCCCAATCATGTATTTATAACCAGCATTGCCGGTTTTCTTCATTTGATCAAAGAAGAAATGTGCAGCTTGCTTATTTGCTTCGTAATATGGCTCTTTATTTGGGCCCTTATTTTCATAATAGTTTGAAAGCTCAATACCATATTGATGCGCCAGTTTTTCAACAGCCTCAGAAAAGCCAAGGTTGTAATAGCGTTTGGTAAATTCAATAACATCTCCTGTTGCACCACAACCAAAGCATGTAAATATTTGCTTTGCTTCTGACACTATAAAAGAAGGTGTTTTTTCATTATGAAACGGACAAATTCCCTTATAGTTGCTTCCAGCCCTTTTAAGCGGAACAACCGAGGAAATTACATCCACAATATTGCACCTTGATTTAATCTCTTCAATTATAGAATTATATGAATTTGCCATACTTTCTTATACGATACTTAGCCAATATTTCCTTTTTTTAATATAAAAATACCCCTTTTAGGGGTATTTTACTATCTTCTAAGCTTCCAGCCTGCCGGGACAAACAATTCACCATATAAATTAATGGCATATCTATCTGTCATTCCGGCTACAAAATCTTTTACAACTTCATTTAATCCGTCTTTTTTACTAAGCTCTTGCAGTTCTGCTGGAAGTTCTTCCGGATGCTGCATAAAATAATCGTACAGTGAAAAAATGAGTGTTTGTATCTTTTCCAGCTCTGCATTTTGCTTTACGATAGGATTTCTATATACCGCTTCAAACATGTAATCCCTTAAGATATTCATGTACTTAAAAGCTTCATCACTTTGATAAATCATATCTTTACCATCAGATGCCTTTATAATATCTTTAACAAGGAAATTAATTCTGCTTCTGTGGTCATAGCCAATATGTTCGATGCATTCTTTTGGAATATCGTTTTCGCTGATAATGCCACCACGAATAGCATCATCGATATCATGATTGATATATGCAATGCGATCGCTAAACTTAACGATTTGACCTTCAAGTGTATACGGCATTGCACTGCCGCTGTGGTTTACAATACCATCTCGAACCTCATCTGTAAGATTCATTGTTCTTCCAGAATGATTTTTTTCAAGAACATCAACAACACGAAGGCTTTGAACGTTATGTGAAAAACCACCAGGGTGTTTCTGATTTAAGAAATCTTCTCCATTATGTCCAAATGGTGTATGTCCCAAATCGTGACCAAGTGCAATTGCTTCTGTTAAATCTTCATTTAAAGAAAGTGCACGTGCTATAGTTCTCGCAATTTGAGAAACTTCCAAAGTATGTGTAAGTCTTGTTCTAAAATGATCACCCTCTGGCGCAAGGAATACCTGCGTTTTGTGCATTAATCTTCTTAATGCTTTTGAGTGAATTATTCTATCACGATCTCTTTGGAATTCTGTTCTAACTTCGTCTTTGTCTTCTAAGATTTTTCTACCTTTTGTTTCCGCCGACTTAGTTGCATATGGAGAAAGCTTTTCGTATTCTAATTTTTCTAAATCTTCTCTTAAAATCATGAATTTGTTGAACCAAAACCACCATGACGTTTGCCATCACAAACATCATCTACTGTAATACCGAATGGAAGAAAAACTCCCTGAACAAAAGCCTTACCTGCTTCAAGATCTAATGCTTTACCTTCATGCCCATCATTAGTAATCTTAACCATAATGTGACCTTCATTATCTGCATTATAATAATCTGAATCGATTAAGCCGATTGTATTATCAAGTTGAACCCTGTATTTAAAACCAAGCCCACTCTTTGGCATAATGAAAAGTGCCCAGCCATTTTCAATTTTGCATCTTAAACCTGTCTTAACAATAATTGTCTCACCTGGTTCAAGATGAATAGCATAAGGTGTGCAGATATCATAACCTGCACTTCCTTCTGTTGCACGAACCGGAAGTTTTACCACTTCACTATCTGCGAATTCTTTGTTTGAAACTTTTTCAAATTTTGCAATCTTATCCATGGATTATTTTCTTAATATCTAACTTATTTTTACTAATTGCTGCACCACTGTATTTACTAATATCAGAAATCTTTTCACAATATTCCATTACATCTTCAATGGTTACTGAATCGATTTCTTTCATAGCCTCTTCATCAGAATAAGCCTTGCCAAGCAATAATTGCTGCTTACCTATTCTCATCATACGATTATCAAGTCTTTCAAGACCAAATATATAAGCTGCTTTCAAACGCTGCTTAACATTTTCAATTTCTTCTTTAGTTAAAGAAATATTCTTAAGTTCTTCAGCAATTCCTTGGATTGCATTTGCTTCATTGCCAAGCGTAACAGCCGCATAAATAAACAACATTCCGATATTTTTATAAGAAATTGGTGCAGAATAAACTGTATATGCCAAACCTCTTTCTTCTCTAATATTTTGGAAAAGTCTACTTGACATGCTTCCGCCAAGAACATCATTTACAATTGCCTGTGCATAATACTTATCATCACCCATGCTTAAAGTTGGAATACCTAAAGCTAAATGGCTTTGATTAATATCACGAACCTTATTTGTAAACTTTGGTTTGCCAGTTAAAGCAAGATCTTGTCTCTTTGCTTTACTTGCCTTAAACTTTTTAAAGCATTCTTTAATCTTATCGACTAATTCCTTTTCATTAAAAGAACCAACTACAGAAATAACAATGCTATCTTTTGTGTACTGCTGTTTAATGTAATTTACAATTTCATTATGACCAATACTCTTTAGTGATTTACGTGTACCAATAATTGAATTGGCAACATCAGTACCTGCTAAAGTGTTGGCAGTAAGATAATCGATAATAATATCATCAGGGGTATCTTCTACCATGCGCATTTCTTCGATAATAACTTTACGTTCTTTATTCATTTCATTTTCATCAAATAAAGAATTCGTAAGCATATCAAATAAAATATCACATACCTTAGGGAAAGCAGAAGTTATAGCTTTTGCATGGAAACAAGTATATTCTTTTCCTGTAAATGCATTGTATTGTGCACCAAGGTTATCCATGCTTTCCGCAATCTCTTTGTATGTTCTATTTTTTGTTCCCTTAAAGAACATGTGCTCGATAAAATGAGAGATTCCAGAGATTTCAGGATTCTCATAAGCACTTCCTGCGCCAACCCATATACCAATAGAAGCTGCCTTAAGTTCAGGCAGCTTCTCTGTAACTAAGCTAACGCCACATTCTAGTTTTGTAGCTTTAATCATTTTTTATTCCGCTTTAATAATTGGTGTATCTTCAAGACCAATTCTTGTGAGGTTTACTCTGCCCTGATTATCGATTTCTGTAACCTTAACAGTTACTGTATCGCCAATGTTAAGCATGTCTTCTACCTTTTCAACTCTTGCCTTGCAGATCTTGCTAATGTGAAGAAGTCCATCTTTACCTGGCAGGCATTCAATGAATGCACCAAAGTTCATAAGTCTTACAACCTTACCTGTATATGTCTTACCAACTTCGATTTCTTCAATTAAGCCTTCGATCATTTTCTTTGCTGCGTCTGCAGAAGCAAGATCTGGTGATGCGATGAATACTTGACCTTCATCATTAATATCAACCTTAGCACCAGTTTCAGCAATAATCTTGTTGATAGTCTTTCCGCCGCTACCGATGATAACTCTGATCTTATCAACAGGAACCTGCATGCTAATAATTCTTGGAGCATACTTGCTAAGCTCTGTGCGAGGTTCTGGTAATTCTTCAAGCATAAGATCCATAATATGCATTCTGCCAGCCTTAGCCTGCTTTAATGCTTTTTCAAGAATTTCTCTTGAAAGACCATGTACCTTAATATCCATCTGAATAGCTGTAACACCCTTAGCTGTACCTGCAACCTTAAAGTCCATATCGCCAAGGAAGTCTTCCATACCTTGAATATCAGAAAGAATAGCCATCTTTGAGCTTCCGTCTTCTTCTACTCTTTCAATAAGACCCATAGCAATTCCGGCAACAGGAGCCTTAATTGGAACGCCAGCATCCATAAGAGCAAGAGTGCTTCCGCAAACAGATGCCTGTGAAGATGAACCGTTAGAAGACATAATTTCTGATACAACTCTAAGAGCGTATGGGAATTCTTCTACTGATGGAATTACAGGAAGAAGTGCTCTTTCTGCAAGTGCACCATGGCCAATTTCTCTTCTGCCTGGGCCTCTTAATGGCTTTGCTTCGCCTGTGCAATAGCCAGGGAAGTTATACTGATGCATGTATCTCTTTTCTGTTTCTTCTGTGATACCATCAATAATCTGAGCATCACCAAGAGGCGCAAGAGTACATGTTGTTAATGCCTGAGTTTGTCCTCTCTTGAAAAGACCTGTTCCGTGAACTCTTGGAAGAACTCCTGTTTCACACCAAATTGGTCTGATTTCGTCGAGCTTTCTGTTATCTGGACGAACGCCTTCGTCTAAGATCATGTTACGTACTGTTTCTTTTCTGATTGCGTACATAACT
>JAUNQK010000010.1 GCA_030536235.1 Bacillota bacterium | reverse complement strand
TGCAAAAATTTTCATAGTAACACCAACGTTTCCAAATCATATCCCATATCTTATTCTGAAGCTTCTTTGGCAAGACTGCATCAAGCCCTTCCATGATTATCTTCTTATCACTTTCATTAAGAGAATTTAATTTTGGCAAATGCTGTTTAGGTATAAGCTTTAAATTCTCATACGCAGACTGACTGCCCACAAAGCACTGAACTGGCAGATCGGATAATACATCAAACTTTTCAATTGCTTCTTCTGATTCACATCTGCAAAGTAGCGATAGCCCGTGATCAAACAACGGTGCAAGTCTAACACTTTTCTTTTTACTATCCCGGAGTACTTCAATGTTTGCCCCGTGACGGTCACGATTTATAATTAAAAAATCCAAAGCTAGCATTGACCATATATAATCACCCCAACCCATGCGAAGACAAAACTCAAGAGGGCTTTCACCTTCTTTACGTTCACTTTCATAGAAAGTATCAAGTGCCACTTTTTCTTCGCCTGTCTGGCGGAAGTTTTCTGAAGCACACAGATATGTATTAATTACTTTTTCATTTACAACAATATCAGCATTGATCAATTGATAATGCAAATGGTCAACGCCAAGGATGTTAAGCAGACGATCAACAATTATTTCATTAGCACTCTCATGCCCAACAACACCTCGAATATTATCATAGTTTGATAGCTTGTAATATATTTTCTTTCCACTAAGTTCTGAATACGCTTTTAGAAATGAACCGGCCGTTCCGGAAGAATTGCGTATTTTACTCCAGCTTAGATGCTTTAAATCTTGTTTTTCAGTAATAATCTGAGTATTCATTAGCCTTACCTCTTTTTACCAAGTATATCTTATTTACTTGACATATGTCAAGTAAATTAACATCCTTTATGTAAGCAAAAACAGGCGCCGTGTAAGCGCCTGTCTATATTCTATTAGATTGCTTCGCTAACGCAATGACGACAAGTCTAGGAGACCTGCTACGGCTTCCGGCATTGCAGTGACATAAAACATAAATATTTTAATACTGGGCACGTTTTTGTTGTTGTTTCTTTCAAAAAAGAGGGATTTTCGATATAAAAACTGGTCTTCGTGACAGTGTTAATTTATATTCGTGATTTGGGCACGGTTTTTCAGGAAAAAGAGTGTCAATATAAGTTTATATTCGTTTTATTGACATTTTTATAGACTTAAGGGCTTCAAGAATTGCTTTAAAGTATAAAAATCGTGCCAAACCTTGCCAAATCGATAAAGTTCGTCACGGCAATAGTTGTTTACAGAAAATATTTCCGAAGGGCTTTAAGGGCGCACCGCAGCCCGCACGAGGGGTGAGCCTGCGAACCCCGAGCAGGGCGAAACTAAGCCCTGAGGGAATGTTTTCTGTAAACAACGTTTGCGTAATAGATTGCTTCGCTGCGCTCGCAATGACATAAAAAATTGCTCTGCAATGCAGAGCAATTTTTTTAAACTATTTGATAGATTGCTTCGGGCTTCGCCCTCGCAATGACACTTAATAATTTACTTTTGCTTCCCGAGGTAGGCTTCTTTGATAGCTTCATCAGCTAAAAGTTCGGCTCCGGTACCTGTCTTTGTAATTCTACCAGTTTCAAGTACATATGCACGGTCGGCAACCTTAAGTGCCATATTAGCATTCTGTTCTACAAGAAGAACAGTTACGCCGTTTTTATTGATAGTTTTGATGATTTCAAAGATATCCTTAACAACCAGTGGCGCAAGGCCAAGGGATGGTTCGTCAAGCATAAGAAGCTTTGGCTTAGCCATAAGAGCACGGCCAACGGCCAGCATCTGCTGTTCTCCGCCGGAAAGTGTTCCGCCTTCTTGCCATGAACGTTCTTTAAGTCTTGGGAATAATTCATAAACCCAATTCATATCTTCAGTTAAATCATCATTTCTTGTGTAAGCACCAACTCTTAAGTTTTCTTCAACTGTTAAGTCTGGGAAAATCTTTCTGCCTTCTGGTGACATTGTTACGCCGCGCTGCACAATAGTTGTTGGGTCTTTATCTGAAATAAGATCTCCGGAAAATTCAATTGTGCCGCCACTTGGCTTAACAAGACCGGAAATTGATCTAAGTGTTGAGCTTTTTCCGGCACCATTAGCACCAATCAGTGTTACGATTTCGCCTTCATTTACATCAAAGGAAATTCCTTTTACGGCTTCGATTCCGCCATAGTTAACCTTAAGGTCTTTTATACTAAGAATAACATTACTTTTAATCATCTTCAGCTACCCCCAGATATGCGTCAATAACCTTTTGGTTAGATTGAATTTCAGCAGGAACGCCCTGAGCGATTTCACTACCAAAGTCGATAACATAAATATAATCTGCGATACCCATTACAAGATCCATGTGGTGTTCGATTAAGAGAATAGTTAAGTTATATTTTTCTCTAATCTGCTTAATGAATTCTGCAAGTTCTTGTGTTTCTTGTGGGTTCATACCTGCAGCAGGCTCGTCTAAGAGTAAAAGCTTAGGGTCTGTTGCAAGAGCTCTTGCAATTTCAAGTCTTCTCTGAAGACCATAAGGAAGAGATGTTGCAAGTTCGTCTTTATACTTATCAAGACCCTGTTCTTTTAAAAGAGCCATAGTCTCTTCGCGCATTCTCTTTTCTTCTTTTGCGTTTCCGCGGAATGTTGCAGAGAATACATTTTGCTTTGCACGCATGTGCTTAGCGATAAGTACATTATCAAATACCGTCATAGACTTCCAAAGTCTAATGTTTTGGAATGTTCTTGCGATACCAAGCTTAGTAATCTGGTCTGGTGTTGGATTGATTTCTTTTTCATCTTTATAAAGATCGGCATTCCAACCCTTATAATTCTTTGCAGCTTTTCCTGTAGGATGAGCGCAAACGATTGTATCGTCGTAGAAAGAAACTTTTCCGTTTGTTGGTTGATATACACCAGTAATGCAGTTAAAAGCTGTTGTTTTTCCGGCACCGTTAGGGCCGATAAGGGCAACGATTGCGCCCTCTGGAATATGCATAGTCAAATTGTTAACAGCAACAACACCACCAAACTGCATTGTTACGTTTTCAATTGCAAGTGTGCATTTTTTATCTTTAGGGAAGCCTTCTGGTAAATTCATTTATGCCACCTCCCCTTTCTTTTCTTTTCTAGCTTTGATTTTGTTAATCAAGCCCGTAAACGACAATTCTTTATCACCCATAATACCACGGCTGAAGAAGAGCACGATTACCATGATTACGATAGAGAAGACAACCTTTCTGAAACCGTCTCTAAAGAATGGAACTGAAAGGCCAAAGAATTGACCGCTATCTAAGAATCTAAGCCACCATTCGTTGCATGCAATATAAAGGAATGCAGCGATGCAAGAACCTGAAATAGAACCGATTCCGCCGATTACAACGATAAGCAGAATTTCATAAGTCATAGCAGACTTAAATGGTGCTGCCTGAATTGTTGTTTGATACATTGCAAGAAGTGCTCCGCCAACTCCACTAAAGAAGCTGGAGATTACGAAAGCAAGCATCTTATGCTTAAAGAGGTTAATGCCCATTGCTTCTGCTGCAATTTCATCATCACGAATAGCTTTGAAAGCTCTGCCGTAAGATGAGTTAATAAGCAGAACGATTATAATTACACAAATTGTTGCAATTAAGAATGGGAACAATGTTCCAATCTTAAAGTTTCCAATTTTCATTGCAGAGAATGATGTGTATTTTCTAAGCAAGTTAGAACCGTTAGTTACTCTTCCAAGACCATCCCACTGGAATACTGCACGAAGAATTTCTGCGAAACCAAGAGTTGCGATTGCAAGGTAGTCTGATTTAAGTCTTAATACCGGAATACCAATAAGTGCAGCAACACCGGCAGCAACAAGGCCGCCAATGATAATGCAGATAATTGACCCAACAAAGGCTCCGCCAAAATCACCTAAAACATTTTGAAGTGCTTCAGGAATTGAGAACTGAATAGCACCGCCATCGAAATACTGATAAACTGCTGCATGCTGTTCATGTGGAATTGAGAAGATTGCGTAAGCATAACCACCAAGCATCATGAAGCCTGCTTGGCCTAAGCTAAACAAACCCGTGAAACCATTAAGAAGGTTCATGGATACACAAACTACAGAATAGATCGCGCTCTTCTTAAGTACCGGAACAAGCATAAGAACAAAATTGTTCTGTGGCAAAACGTTATCAAGTAAAATTAAGAATACATAAAGTATTACTAATAAACCTAACGCGATATAGAGGTTAGTTTTGTTTTTCTTTTCGTTTAACATAGCTACCCCCTTATACCTTATCAGTTGCCTTTTCGCCAAAGATTCCAGTTGGCTTAACAAGCAGAATTACAATAAGTAATACAAAAGTAAATGCATCAGAGAATGTTGTATAGCCAAGGCCCTTAATGATATTTTCGCAAATACCAATAATAAATGCACCAATTACAGCACCAGGAATTGAACCAATTCCGCCAAATACTGCTGCAACGAAAGCTTTAAGACCAGGCATACCACCTGATGTAGGAACTACTGATGTATAATTGCTGAAATAAAGAAGAGATCCAATAGCAGCAAGGAAACAACCGATAATAAATGTAGTTGAAATTACACTATTAATCTTTATTCCCATAAGCTGGCTAGTTTCAAAGTCTTTTGACACGGCTCTCATTGCCATACCAACTTTAGTCTTATTGATAAATAATACTAAAGCAATTACGAGAGCAATTGTTAAAAACGGAGTGATAATAGTAACCATCTTTGTAGTTGCACCTGCAATAGTGATTGACTTTGACAGGAATGGAATTGCAGGATAGATTTGTGGAAGACCACCTGTGAAATACAAAGCACAGTTCTGAAGAAGATAAGATACACCAATGGCTGAAATCATTACAGACATTCTTGGTGCACTTCTAAGTGGTTTATAGGCCACACGCTCAATAGCAAAGCCCAATGCAACCGTGGCTATTATAACCAGCGGAATTGAAATAAACATTGGCATACTTGCTGTTGTATATACCATTACAAGACCGGCAACCATAAATACATCACCGTGAGCGAAGTTGATAAGACGCAAAATACCATAGACCATTGTATAGCCTATAGCAATAAGTGCGTATTGTCCGCCAACGGAAATGCCAGCCAGTATGTAAGGCAAGTTCGCCTCAAAAAAGTTTGACATTTGGATTTCTCCTAAAAAATAAATTAAAGCTAAAAAGAATAAAAGCGAGGGTGCGTTGCACCCCCGCTATTTATTTTCGTGAGTGTAACAGTTATTTCTATTTAACTGTCTGAGTTGCTACGAATTCCCATGATTCTGTAGTAGTATTAGCTTTCTTGATAACTGCAGAATCTCTAACAGCATCACCAATTGCGTCGAACTGAATTGCGCCAGTAATGCCAGTGAAGGTAGTAGTTGGGAGTGCAGCAAGAATATCAGCTGCTTCAACTGAACCAGCGTTTTCCATTGCAGCAAGAGCTACGAAGTATGCATCATAACCCATTACAGAAACTGCAGCGAGTGTGTCGTTTCCGCCGTTGTTTGCAAGGTTTGTAGAATCAGCATTGATCCATTCCTTGAAGCTTGCTTCGAATTCTGCGTTAGCACCTTCCTGATAGAATGTTGATACTTCGATATCAAGATCTTTGCCATTAGCTGCTGCAAGAATTACGTTAGAATCCCATGTATCACTTGCGAGAAGTGGTGTGTTGATTCCCTGAGCTGCTGCCTGTTCAATGATAAGCTGTGCATAAGAAGTTGAGCATGGTGCGAAGATTACGTCTGCGCCTGCATTCTTAGCATTTGTTAAGTATGATGTGAAGTCTGAGTTTCCTTCTGGGAATGATTCAGGAATAACTGTTAAGCCAAGAGCCTTAGCTGCTTCTGAGAAGTAGTTAATAAGACCCTGGTCGTAGTCGTTACCAAGCTGACCAAGGCAGTAAGCTGTCTTAGCGCCGAATTTTTCCTTAGCAAGGTTTGCATGTACTGTTCCCTGGAATGGATCGAGGAAGCAAATTCTGAAGTAGTGATCGTTTCCTTCTGTTACCTGTGGGTTTGTGCATGTTACGCCGATAGCTGGGATACCAGCTTCGCCGAATGTATCTGAAGCAGCAATTGATACACCACTACCGTAGGAGCCGAGAACTACAGAACAGCCAGCACCAATGAGCTGAGTTGCTGCTGATACAGCCTTGTCGTTGGATGATTCGTTATCTGCATAAACGAGTTCAACCTTATATTCTGTTCCGCCTACTGTTACGGTTGGCTTTACGGAGTTAGCATACTGCATGCCTAAAATTTCTTGTTTTCCGCCAGCGCCATTATCGCCAGACTGTGGTTCATAAACACCAATTTTTACTACGTTCTCTGCGGATGCCTTTTCTTCGCCGCAAGCAGCAAATGAAAAGATCATTGCGAGTGCAAGAACTACTGCTAATACTTTTTTCATTTTTATACCTCCAATAACGAATAGTTTTTTAACCTTCTTAAAAAACTAATATAATGTTTAATTTTACTAAATAAATGTTGTAAAATCAACAAAAATAAGAGAAAAAAGTTGGCTTTCAGGCACAAATCCACAAAATACCGTAAAAATTCCTGCAATATCAGCAAAATTGCCTAATATATAGCATTTTCGGCTATTAAAGCCTTTAATATGCTATAATTACTTATTATCTTCCATATTATTAAGGAGTAGAAATGAACAGAATTATTAGAGAATCTTGTAAAACATTAAGACAGCTTGGGAGACAGTCATTTCAAGGGCACTGGACTGAAGCTATTATCTTTGCTCTTGTTTGCAGATTAATCCTGCAAGGGCCAAGCATAATTTTTAATTTCTTACCATCATCTTTACAAACACAAATGCTTGCATCACTGCTTAGTTTCTATAATTTCGTTATTAATGGCCCTATTACATTATCATTAACACACTACATGGTTAGAATGTTTAGACAAGAACCACATGTGGCTACAGAAAGCAGATTATCATATGGCTTTAAGAATTTTACCAGAGCCATGGTTTTATATATTACGATGACACTAATCACTGGTCTTCTTACAATGTTATTTATTATTCCGGGATTATTTGCCGCATTAAACTACAGCCAGGCATTCTTCCTTTTAGAAGACAACCCTATGAAGATGCCAATGCAGTGCATGCGCGAAAGCAAATTTATTATGCGCGGAAACCGTATCAAATTTGTATCACTTCTCTTTAGCTTTGCACCTTGGTACATTCTTGCGAATGTTCCGGCATCGGTATGCCACATTGTATTAGACTACGATTCAATCATTGCACTTAATACAGCTATTAACCAAGGCTCATTTATGGCAGCCGTTGATTCAGTAGTAGCAGTTAACCCATTAGTTGATGTACTACTTTTATTAAATGTTGTTGTATCAGTTTATATCTTCTCTGCAAGATGTGCATTCTTTGATATCCTTGCAGGAAAACTTGAAATAAGACAATATGTTGAACCAATATACGAAGCTTAGTTACGACTCAAGAGATGTAGTGCCAGGGACACTATTCTTTTGCAAAGGAGCAAGTTTTAAAAAAGAATATTTAGAAGCTGCAATAAAACGTGGCGCAAGTGCATATGTATCTGAAACTGATTACAATGTTTCGATACCTTGTATTAAAGTTGACAATATTAGAGTTGCTATGGCTGATATGGCAAATGAGTTTTATGAATTTGCATGGAAGGCTTACCCTACTATCGGAATCACCGGTTCAAAAGGAAAATCAAGTACACTCTATTTTATTAAATCAATCTTCGAAGCTGCAGAAAAGAATATGGCATTTCTTTCTACAATCGATACCTATGACGGAATCGAAAGCTTCGAATCGCATTTAACAACGCCGGAAGCCTTAGAGCTTCATCACCACTTCGCAAACGCTAAAGCTGCAAAGGTTGATGCTTTTGCAATGGAAGTTTCTTCGCAAGGCCTTAAGTATGACAGAACAAGAGGAGTTATTTATACAATTGGTGTATTTTTAAACTTTGGGTCTGATCATATTGGCGAAGGCGAACACACAGATATTGAAGACTACTTTAGCAGTAAGCTTAAACTTATGAGCCAATGCAAAGTAGCTATTATCAATAAAGAAAGTGATAGATTTATGCAAATATATGAAGCAGCTAAAGCATCACCTATTTGCGAAAAGATTATCACCTTCTCTGCAAAAGAAGACGAGTTTAATTACCAGTTATCGATTCCGGGAAGCTTTAATATTGAAAACGGGCTTGCTGCAGTAGCAATTGCAAAAGAGCTTGGAATTTCAGATGAAGCTATAAAAGAAGGCCTTGCAAAAGCAAGTGTGCCGGGAAGAATGGAAGTCTTCGAAAATAAAGATAAAGAAATCGTATGTATTGTAGACTATGCTCACAGCATCTTAAGTTTTGAAAAACTCTTTAGCGCAGTAAAAGAAATGTACCCAGGCTGGAGAATTGAGTCGTTATTTGGATGCCCAGGCGGCAAAGGGCTGCAAAGAAGAGTTGACCTTCCAAAGACAGCTTCTAAATACGCAGACTTTGTTTGGGTAACTGAAGAAGACCCAGGCCTTGAAGACGCAAACGAGATTTGCAATATTGTTAAAGCAGAGCTTGATAAATGCGGCTGCCCAGGCAAAATTGTTGTTGATAGAGACGAAGCAATAAAAGAAGCAATCACTACTGCAAAGCCAAAGACTGTAATTGTTCTTACAGGCAAAGGCAGAGAAGAATACATGCATCGCGGAGCAGAATATGTTCCATTTACATCAGAAACCACTCAGGTAGAAAGATTATTAAAATGAATTACAAAACAAGAAAAGACATTCCAGCTAAATATAAATGGAATATAGAAGCAATGTATAAAAACAAGGCAGCATGCGAACAAGACATTAAATGCTGCCTTGATTTAGCTGATAAATTTACAAAGTATCAGGGAAAACTTGCAGACAATGCTAAAACATTAGCGGCTGCACTCAAAGATAAGGATAAACTTTACAGCAAACTTGAAGATATTCTTATCTATGCTCACATGAAAAAAGATGAAGATGGCAGAGTATCAAGTGCAATTGAACTTGATGGAAAAGCTTCTGCTATGGCTGCACAGGTTATGCAAAAGATTGCCTTCTTTACACCAGAGCTTGCAGCAATCTCTGAAAAGAAATTAAGAGGATTTATTAAGACAAATAAAAACCTTAAAGTATATGAACATTACCTTGATGAAGTTATTAGAGAAAAGGCTCATGTTCTTAAAAAATCTGACGAAGCACTTCTTGCTCAGCTTTCAGAATTAGCAGGCTGCCCAGAAGATGTTTATAGAATTTTATCAGATGCAGAATTTACTTTTGGTGATATTAAAAACGAAAAAGGTAAGAATGTAACTGTTACTCACGGTTCGTATATGAATCTTGTTAGAAGTAAAGACCGCCGCGTTCGCAAAGATGCATACGAAGCGCTTTACAATGTTTACAAGAAATACAGAAATACTCTTGCAACAACATATAACTATAATGTTAAGCAAGATGTTATCTATTCAAAGATTAGAAAGTATACATCGGCAAGAGCTTCTGCACTTTCAGGAGCAAATATTCCTGAAGAAGTATATGACAATCTTGTAGAAACAGTAAATAAATATCTGCCTGTACTTCATAGATATATGAAGCTGCGCAAGAAAGTATTAGGCGTAAAAGATCTTACGATGTACGACTTATATGTTCCTATGCTCGCGGCAGCAGAAAAAAAATTCAGCTATGAAGATGGACAAAAGCTTGCCCTCACAGCACTTAAGCCAATGGGCAAAGACTATGTTGATACTCTTAAAAAAGGATATGCAATGCGCTGGGCAGATGTTTATGAAACACCTGGAAAACGCAGCGGAGCTTACTCTTTTGGAAGCTACAGCAGCTGCCCTTACATGCTCTTGAACTGGCAAGATAAGCTCGAAGATGTATTCACACTTATTCATGAATCGGGCCATTCAATGCATTCATATTACACAAGAACTAACCAGCCTTATGTTTATGGCGATTACAGCATCTTTGCTGCAGAAGTAGCATCTACTGTAAATGAATCACTTCTTATGAATTATTTAATTAATAATTCAAAGAGCAAGAAAGAAAAAGCAAAGCTTTTAAATATGTGGCTTGAAGAATTTAGAACTACACTCTTTAGACAAACACAGTTTGCTGAATTCGAACATGAAGCTCACAAGATGGTAGAACGCGGTGAAGTTTTAACTGCAGATAATCTTGAAAAACTTTACTACGATCTTAACGCAAAATATTATGGCCCTGCTGTTAAGTACGACGATTTAATCGCTCTTGAATGGTCAAGAATTCCGCACTTTTATTCTTCTTATTATGTATATCAGTATGCTACAGGTTATTCAGCAGCAACTGCTATTGCAAATAAGATTTTATCTGAAGGTGAAAGTGCAGCAAACGAATATAAGAAATTCTTAAAGGCCGGCTGCAGCGATTACCCTATTGAAGTATTAAAGTATGGCGGAGTCGATATGGCAACTACAGCGCCAATTGAATCTGCATTAAACAAATTTGAAGAATTATTAGATGAACTCGAAGCAATCTTATAGAATTACAACTGAAGATGATGGCTTATACGTAAAAGAAGTTCTGCAAAGAAAAATGCAGTTTTCTTCGAGGCTTATCAGACAACTTAAATTAGTAGATAATAGTCTGTGCCTTGATGGCGAACCTTGCAGATTGCGCGACAGAGTATCAGAGGGGCAAGAGCTTACTTGTGAATTCCCAGAAGAAACAAGTTATTTTGAGCCAGAAGATATTCCTCTTGATGTTAGATATGAAGATGACGATTTGCTTATTATTAATAAGCAGCCATTTTTAATAGTTCACCCTACCAACAACTATCAAGAGCATACCCTTGCGAATGCTGTTACATATTATATGCAGCAAAAGAATGAAACCTATAAGCTTCGCTTTGTAAATAGACTTGATAGAGACACTTCGGGCTTAATAATTGTCGCAAAAAATTCTCATGCGCAAGATTTTTTAAGCAGAAGCGATATCACTAAAAAATATATCGCAATTGTCCATGGAGTTTTAGATAAAGATGGCACTATTAATGAACCTCTTGCTAAAGATCCAAATCACGTTGCAAGAAGAATGGTAATGCCCGATGGACAGCCATCAATTACGCATTACCACTTAATAGATAAGCTTGATAATTACTCAATGCTTGAACTTAGGCTTGAAACCGGAAGAACTCATCAGATTAGAGCTCATATGACCCACCTTTGCCACGTTTTAGTTGGCGACGACTTATATGGTTCACCTGCTTTTCCTGATGTTTTCCCAAGGCAAGCACTTCACTCTTATTACTTAGAGTTTACACACCCATGCACAAATAAAACAATAAAAATTGAAACCGAAATCCCGGAGGATATGAAGAATTTATGGAATACTTTGAAGAATTTGCAGAACTAATTGAATCAGAAGAAAAGATTAGCTACGAAGATATTTATGCAGCTGTTAAAGATTCTATCCCAGAAGATCTTGGGGAAATCGTAGAAAATTACTTTGAAGAAAGCCTTAATGGCGTTCCAGATGAAGAGCAGCAAATCTATATGCTTATTGAAAATATTAAATCTGGGCTTCTTTTCCTTTGTGAAAATCTTGAAGACGATGCAACCTTAAGCCAATTTACAGAAGAAGTCGAAAGATTTAGAAACTGGTACACAGACGAAGATTTGGTTGTTGTTGATGGTAAGCATTGCTGCATTGCAGAAGCAATTGCAACAGCAAGGGCAAATAAAATCACCGGAGAAACCTCTGTTTTCGATTTCACCGGTGCTCTTGATTACGAATTAAATGATTTTAATTTCTCAATCGGATCTTTCAAAAAGATAGACATCGTTGGCGATGACGACGAAGATTTAGAAAACTCCGAAACAAACAATATTAACTAAGAAGCTTAAAGGTCTTGTTAATAATAAGCTTGGTATATCAAACAGTATGAACAGAATTAAAATGATCATACTGTTTTTGTATATAAACTGCCAAACGGTTTCTTTCTTTAAATTAAAGATCTCTGAAACAATTCCGAAGCCATCAAGTGGTGGCACCGGAATCAAGTTAAATAGCATAAGGCTAAAATTAATAACCACTGTATTAAACCACAAATCAAAGATGATTCTCCCGGCAGCATTTGTTGAGAAAAATATTACTGTTGCATCGGAAAACATTACAACTCTAAGTGCAAGGCCAAGTACTGTTGCAATAGCGCAGTTTGTTGTGATTCCGGCAATACCTACTAAGATGCTGTCACGTCTGCGATTTTTAAAGTTGTAAGGATTTACAACAACCGGTTTACCCCATCCAAAATGAATTAGAGCAAGTGAAATCAAACCAAACCAATCAACGTGCGAACGAGGGTCGAGAGTTACTCTTCCCATGTAGCGTGGGGTTGGGTCTCCGCATCTATCTGCAACATAAGCGTGAGCATATTCATGGAAACTAAGCCCCAAAATGATTCCAGGAATCATAACAAGGGTTTGATAAATCCAATCTAATATTCCGCCTCTTAATAAAGAACTAAGCATCTACTATCTCTCCGTACAAACTAAATGTCTGTGCTTTAACAATTTTTACAGGAACAATTTTCCCAACAAGGCTAATGTCGCCCGGCAAATCTACAGTCTTTAAAGTTTCGGTTCTGCCGGTAAGCATATTAGCATTTGTCTTTGATGTGCCTTCAATTAAAACCGGAAGCACCTTATCTTGATACTCTTTCATCTGTTCTTCCTGAATATCGTGAATAACATCAATCAGTCGATTGAAACGCTCATGTTTTACTTCTTCAGGAACTTGGTTATCCCATTCTGCAGCAGGAGTACCTTTTCTAATTGAATAGATAAAGGTAAAAGCAGAATCGTATCTAACTCTTCTTACAAGATCAAGAGTATCTTCAAAGTCTTCTTCGGTTTCTCCAGGGAAACCAACGATAATATCTGTCGTAATCGCAATGTCAGGGCATACAGCCTTTAAAGCTTCTACCCTTTCAAAATATTTTTCTCTGGTATATCTTCTGTTCATCTTTTCAAGAACAGCATTGCTGCCAGATTGAACCGGAAGATGGAAACAATGACAAAGATGCTTGCAATCTTTAAAGCAATCAATAAGCTCGTCTGATAAATCTTTTGGATGTGAAGACATAAATCTAATTCTTTCAATACCTTCAATCTTATCGACTTCTCTAAGAAGCTGTGCAAAGCTTATTCCGCCATTATATGAATTTACGTTTTGGCCAAGAAGCATAACCTCTTTGCAACCATTTTTAGCAAGGCAGGTAATCTCTTTAATAATTTCTTCAGGCTTTCTGCTGCGTTCACGCCCTCTTGTATAAGGAACTATACAGTAAGAGCAGAAATTATTGCAGCCCTGCATAATAGAAACATAAGCTTTAAAATTATAAAGTCTTTTTGCAGGCAAGCCTTCGGCAATTGTATCAGAGCCTTCCCATACATCAACAATTCTTTTATGCTCTTCTACTGCATTCTTAAAGAGCTTAGGGAATTCTTGAATATTATGAGTGCCAAATACTAAGTTAACCCATGGATATTTCTTTTTTACAGCATCAATTATGTGCTGTTGCTGCATCATGCATCCGCAAACAGCAACAAACTTACCAGGGTTTTCTTCGTGACTATGTTTAAGCTGCCCCAGCACTCCAAAGAAATGCTGATCGGCATTTTCTCTGACAGAACAGGTGTTAAGAACAACAACTTGAGCTTCAAGTTTATCTTCTTCATAAGTAAATCCAAGCTCTTCCATAAAGCCTGCCAAAGTTTCTGAATCACGTTCGTTCATCTGGCAGCCAAATGTAATTATATTATAAGTATTCGTCTTCACCTTTTTCTCTAAATACGAATTTTATGGATGTACCCGCGAAACCATATGCATCTCTAATTTTATTTTCGAGATATCTTGAATAGCTAAAGTGCATAAGCTCTCTATCGTTAACCTGGAAGCTAAAGAGTGGAGGCTTAACACCAATTTGTGTCACATAATAAATCTTAAGGCGCTTACCCTTATCTGATGGTGGGTTGTTCATCATCATTGCGTCTTGAATAAGAGTATTAAGCTGCCCTGTTGAAACACGCATTGCGCGATTTTCAGAAACAGCCTTTGCAGTATCAATAACCTGAGAAAGACGCTGTCCTTTTATAGCGGATGTAAATAATACCGGAGCATAATTCATAAATGAAAGTTGGCCCGAAATTTCTTCTGCCATCTTCTTCATGGTATTAGTTTCTTTAGGAACAATATCCCATTTATTTACGACGGTAATAATTCCTTTTCCTGCTTCGTGGGCCATTCCTGCGATTTTCTTATCTTGCTCGGTGACACCCTCTGTGCCATCAATAACAAGAAGTGCAACATCGCAGCGTTCAATTGCGGCTATTGCTCTAATTACAGAGAACTTTTCTACATCTTCGTTAACTTTGCTTCTGCGCCTGATTCCGGCAGTATCAATAAGAGTATATTTAGTGCCATCCTTTTCAAATGGAGTATCAATACTGTCTCGTGTTGTTCCGGCAATGTTAGAAACGATTACACGGTTTTCGCCGACAATAGCGTTTACAATAGACGACTTGCCAACGTTTGGCTTTCCGATAATAGCAATCTTAACATTATCTTCGTCGTCGTCTTTATCATAAATTGCCCATGGAATCTTTTCTAAGATAGCATCAAGAACTTCACCAAGCCCTGTCATGTTAACTGAAGATACAGCATATGGATCGCCAAGACCAAGTTCATAAAGATCGTAGAAGTCGTCTGGAACGCCGATGTTATCAATTTTATTTGCAATAAGAATAACATCCTTGCCCTTACGACGAAGCATACTTGCTACTTCTCTATCAGCATTTGTTAAGCCTTCTTTACCATCTACCATAAAGAGGATAACATCTGCCATATCCATAGCAATAAGTGCTTGCTCTCTCATTTGAGCCGGAATTACTTCTTCTGAATCTGGTTCAATACCACCGGTATCAATCATCAAAAAATGTTTTGACGACCATTCAGCCTCAGCAATAATTCTGTCTCTTGTTACGCCCGGAGTATCTTCTACAATAGACACTCTGCGCCCTATTATTTTGTTAAAAAATGTAGACTTACCAACGTTTGGTCTTCCTACAATAGCTACAATTGGTTTACTCATTTATTTTACACAAGCATCCTTAACGACGAATCCAAGATTATTAAATGTATCTGAAACTTCTTTTATGCGTCCATCTTTTGTTGTACGAACAAGAAGCTCTGCGTTTCCTTCTTGTGTACAGTGTGTAAATACGAAATGATTAACATTAATTCCGAGTTCATTAGTTGCATTTCCAAGGCGACCTAATACACCAGGAACATTATCAGCTTCGATAATATATCTGTTACCTTCTTCTCTTCCGCCAAGCATTGCGATGAAAGAATCGAGCATATCAGATTCTGTGATAATGCCAACAACCTTTTCTTCTGCTGTAATAATTACAACATTGCAACGAGCCTCTCTCATCTTGATTGCAACATCTTCGATATAAGTATCTGGTGTTACTGTAATTGCCGGCTTCATTGCATCTTTAACAGTTGTCTTTGCGAGAAGTGCGCCAATTTCAAATACGCTAAGAGTTGTTGCACCAGATGGGCTTACTCTGTCGATATCCTTATCGGTTACAACACCTACTAACTTAGTTCCATTAAGAACAGGAACCTTTTTCAGCTTATTCTCTTTCATAAGAGCAGTTACTTCTGTAATTGATGCGGTTTCTTGAATAGTAATTGGGTTTGGTGTCATGCGTTCTCTAACAAACATAGTGGTACCTC
Organism: Bacillota bacterium; assembly: GCA_030536235.1. Classification (GTDB taxonomy): domain Bacteria; phylum Bacillota; class Clostridia; order Peptostreptococcales; family Anaerovoracaceae; genus UBA1764. Next base: position 5,400 of record JAUNQK010000010.1, on the reverse strand, counting down.
CTGAGTACTTTTATTTTTAATTACTAATTATTCTACTTTTTCAAATATACAATCTACGCAGCTTGCATCTGCAGAGCCAGTCCAAGCAAGCCCTGTTTCTTCTGAATATGAGAAGCTTCCAGATCCATTTTCAGAAATAACAGTTTCCTGTTCAAGACCTTCTTCATTAAATACTAAATCAACAACCGTTTCGTCGTTATAGCTAAGAAGACCATCTTCATCAAGTGTTGCTGTCATAGTCCACTGTCTAACTTCTGAAGCAGAGCTTCCCCATGCAACTTCAATACTTACATATCCATCGCAGCTTTCAACTTCAGCAACAGCTCTTTCGCTTGTCTTGTCGAAATACTCACCTGCAATAGCATCATAGAATGCTTGCTTTTCTGCATTAGACATTCCTGGGGCAACAATGCTCATAAGTTCTTCAGTTGTTCCTTCAAAGGTTTCTTGTTCCATTGTTCCTTCATCTTTGATCATAAATACATATTGACCATCAATGTTTGCCCAACGAGAAAGTTTATAACCTTCAACTTCTGCATACTGAACTTCACCAGCAGTTGTTCCATCAAATGCTGTACCATCTTTTCCATATACTCCGCAAATATCAACATCATATGCAGGAGAGAAACGGAATGTGCATTCATAGCCATTAACTGTGAATTTATATTCTGCAACGAGTGGTTCACCTTCAATAATGTTATAAGCTGTATCTACAACTCCCATAACTCCAGGGGCTGAAAGCTTACCACCAGAAATTTCATTAATTTCTGCTAATGATTCATAGCTTTTTATTGGATTTGGAATGCCACCTGTAGCTTTTTCTTTGCCACAAGCAGCAAAACAAATAATCATACTAAGTGTTAATAATAATGCTAAAAATTTTTTCATCTCTACCTCCTAATGTACCCTTGTACATAAATATACATAGTAATTATACCATATTTAGTGACTTAATACGTAAAAAAGCACCTAAGCTGCTACCTAGGTGCCAAAATGCTTAAAAAAACTAGTTATTTGCATATTTATGAAGAGTTGCTCTAATTGCGCCAGGGCCTGCAATTAATTCAGTAAAATAATTCTCAATCTTTAAGCCAAGGCCTACTTCATAAAGGTCGGAGCCAAAGATATCAGCCCTTGAAAGAAGCGGCTTTAACAGTTCGTGGACATCAATACTGCTGCCAAGTGCAACCTTCTTAAATGGAACTGATAATTCATCATACATTGGGTCTGGGCTTGCTTCAAATGCGTTTCCATTATCATCAAGACCCATTAAATATCTACACCATGCTGCAAGAACAAGTGGAATACACTTGAGATTGTTAATATCCAGATCTGGGCTTTCAGCATATTTTTTAATTGTCTGTCCAAATCTAATGCCAACCTTTTGTGATGTATCGCAAGCAATGCGTTGCGGGGTATCAGGCATAAATGGATTTGGAATTCTCTTTTGTACAACTGTATCAATAAACTCTTTCGGGTCAATGATGCCTGGGTTAATTACTACTGGAAGGCCTTCTGTATAGCCAACAGTATTCACCAATTTAACAAGATCTTCATCTTTCATTTCATCAGAAATCTTTGTATATCCAAGCAAACAGCCAAACACTGCAAGAGAAGTATGGAGTGGATTAAGGCATGTACAAACTTTCATGCGTTCAACCTTATCAACTGTTTCTCTATCAGTAAATATAACGCCGCCTTTTTCGAGGCAAGGCCTGCCATTAGGGAATTTATCTTCAATTACTAAATACTCTGCTTCTTCTGCATTTACAAATGGAGCAACAAATGTGTGCTTAGATGTTTCTACGTTTTCAACATCTGTAAACCCGCAATCAAGAAGCATCTGTTTTACGCTGTCATCTGGGCGCGGAGTAATCTTATCAATCATACTCCATGGGAATGTTACTTTGCTTTCATCTTCTAAGTAAGAGTTAAATCCTTTTTCGCATTTGCCGGATTCTTCCCAAGCTTTAGCATATGCCATAACAGAAGCCTTTAATTTATCTCCGTTATGAGAACAGTTATCTGTGCTAACCATTGCGATTGGATATGCACCATTTACAAAACGTTCGTATAAAAGACCTGCAACTTTTCCGATATAGCTTTGTGGCTTTTCAGGACCTGCTTCAAAGTCTTCTTTAACATCATTGCGAATAGAGCCATCAACATTATTTAAGTTATAGCCCTTTTCGGTGATTGTAAATGTTGTAAACTGAAGTGATGCAGCTCTGAAAATTTCTTTCATTCTTGAATACTCTTTTTCGTCGTTGCTATCAAGCTTTACTGATTCAACAATAGAACCTATAATTTCTTTTTCAATACTTCCATCAGCTTTAAGCGTAACACTCATTGCAAGATCGTCTTGAGGTTTGCTCATTAAATCAATGATTTCATAATCAAAGCCCTCAGCAACGATAATTCCTTTGTCAGTTAATCCAGCATTAAGAAGCCTTTGCATAACTGCAGCGTGAAATGCTTTAAAAATATTTCCGCAACCAAAGTGAACCCAAACAGGATTTTCTTTTGTAGCTTTTTTTACAGCTTCTCTATCAAAAGTAAAAACCTTGATACTTTTATCATCATAACTAAGCTTCATTTTTACAAATTGCCTCCCATAAACCATTAAGATAGCATGCACCAAGAGCACGGTCATAAAGACCATAACCCGGGACTGCAACTTCACCCCAAATCATGCGGCCATGATCTGGACGAATAACTCCATCAAAGCCGGAATCATGCAGAGCCTTCATTATCTTATACATATCCATAGAGCCGTCTGCTGATAAATGAGCAGCTTCTTCAAAATCTCTTGGAGAATTGTATTTTAAATTTCTAATATGAGCAAATGGAATTCTGCCCTTTGCAGCATTAATAATTTCGCAAATATCATTATTTGGATTTGTTCCAAGTGAACCTGTGCAAAGCGTAATTCCGTTATGTGGTTTATCTACCGCTTTAAGAAGCTTTACAATATCGTCTTTATTTTTTACGATTCTTGGAAGCCCAAAAATTGGCCATGCAGGATCGTCTGGATGGATTGCCATCTTAATATCATACTTAGCACAAACATCAGCAATAGCTTCAAGAAAATATACTAAGTTATTAAACAGTTTTTCTTGATCTACATCTTTATAAGCTTCGAATAATTCTTTTAATTTGGCAAGTCTTTCAGGTTCCCATCCAACAAGAGTAAAACCATTTGCCATTTTTTCCATTGAACCTCTAAGGTCTGCAGGGTCGATAGTATCAATTAAGTCTTGATTATAAGCCATAACCGTACTGTTATCTTTACGAACTCTTGCAAGATCTGTCCTGGTCCAGTCAAATACTGGCATAAAGTTATAGCAAATCATATGAATATCAGCTTTGCCGATATTTTCAAGAGTCTTAATATAATTTTCGATATGTTCATCGCGTTTGCCGTTTCCGATTTTAATATCATCAGAAATATTTACAGATTCGATGCCGAAAATTTTTAAACCTTTAGCTTCAACTTCTGCTTTTAAGCCATTAATTTCTTCTAAGGCCCAAATCTCACCAGGCTGTTTTGCCATAAGAGATGTAATAACCCCGTGAAGACCCGGAATTTGACGAAGTTGGTCGAGGCTTACAGGGTCAAAGCCAGGGCCATACCAACGAAGTGTCATTTCCATAAGAATACCTCCAATATATTATGCTGCTTGCTCTTGTTTTTTAATGAAGCGAACAAGAACAAATAAAGCAATAAGTTCTACAAATACAGCAAAGATAATAGTGCTAATGCCAGTTGCGATTCCGGCAGTTTCTGCAACCTTACCAATTACTGAAGGCATAATAATTGACCCAAGGCTTGCACTTGTAAGCAGGTAGCTCCATCCAAGTGGATAATCTTTAATAAGATTTCCACCAAACGAAACGACTGTTGGATAAATGCCAGCCATGCTAAAGCCAACGCCCATAATTCCAAGAACAATTAATGCCGGAGTCTTTGCAACGAGTAAAATCACAAAAAAGATAACGAGGCTTATTCCCATAACAGGCAGCATCTTCTTTTTATCAATCTTAGTTGAAAGATATGCTGTTAAAAGTCTACCAGCAAGCATCATAGTCCACTGAATAGTTGCTGATGCAGATGCAAAAGGTTCACGCAGCAATCCTGTATCTTTGAAATAAGAAACCATCCAACCGATGATTCCTTGCTCTGCGCAAAGATAGAAGAATAAGCAAGCAAAAATTACATAGAATAATTTTTCTTTGAAGAAGCCATAATTCTTTTCTTTTTTAACAACAACAGTACCAGCTTCATCAACTGGAAGCTTGTGATATAAGAGCCATGAGATAATTCCCATAATTACCATGAATACGCAAGCATAAATCCAAGCGCTTTCGCTTACAGATGTAATAAGCATCACAATGATTGGGAAAATCAAAGCCCCAATGCAAAACATTGCGTGAAGCCCGTTTAAAATTTGAGCGTTGCCCGGCGCAATGTTATTAATATAAGGATTCAAGAAATTAGATGATGCACCGCGGGCCATGCCCATGCAGAAAAACGCAACTGCAACAAGCCAGTTAGGGCCACCAACTAAAATCAACGCATATGAAATAGCAAGGAATGCATTCATTATAAGAATGCTATTTTTCTTTCCTACTATCCCAGGAAGCATGCCTGTAATAAAGCATGCAAATAAATTTCCGCAAGAATGAAGACTTACCATGAACCCTGCAAGTTCGTAGCTAATTCCACGAGCGGCACGAATAAATGGCAAAAGAGAGCCTACAGAAACTGCAAGCATTCCGTTGCCAATAAAAATTATATATGCAAGAAGAACTCTTCTTTTACTTTCGTTATCTAAATTATTTATCATTCTATTTTACAAAATCTTCTCTCATTGGAGTAAACGCATCTAATAGAATTCCTTCTTCAAGGCAAACACAGCCGTGAAGCACTCCATCTTTTTTAAGCAGAGTGTCCCCTGTTTTTACGATGCGCGTTTCATCGCCAATAGTAAACTCAAATTTGCCGCTTACTATATAAGTAATTTGTGTATGAGGATGGCTGTGCATACTGCCAACAGCACCTTTTTTAAATTTATTTTCTACAAGCATTAACTCGTCGGTATAAGCTAATACTCTTTTTTCTACCCCTTCTGCCGGAGTCTCAATGGTAGCACTTTCGTAAGATGTCCATCTATCGTTTTTCATTACTATGCACCCTTCTTTTTAATTTGTTCTTTTAAAAATTCGGCCAATACTTTTTTGTCATCTCCAAGAACTCTGCCTGGAATAATATAAACATGAATATCATCTGGCTGGACTAATATCATGCCTGGTTTATTTGCGACAGCTTTAATTGTATAGTATGTAAAGCTTTGAATATGTTCACCAACTTGAACATACATTGCCTTGTCATCAAAGCTG
>JAUNQK010000060.1 GCA_030536235.1 Bacillota bacterium | reverse complement strand
CACTCACACACTGGGCTAACAAGTACATTGCATACCTTGCTAACGAAGGAATCGTAGCAGGCGTTGGCGCTGGCAAGTTCAACCCAGATGGAGAACTTACAGGTTATGCATTCGCTAAGATGCTTCTTTGCGTTCTTGGTTATGATGCAGAACTCGAAAACATGCTCGGAACAAGCTGGCAGATTGCTACTTCCAACTTAATGCAGAAAACAAAGGTTGGTAAGGGTACAAGCTACAAGGGCGTTGCAGTTCTTACAAGAGAAGAAGCTGCACAATTCGCATTTGAAGCTCTCAAGGCTACAATGGTAGAATATGCAACAAAGGGAACTGAAATCGTTATCAACGGAAGCGCAACAGTTAAGACTGGTGCTGCAGCTGCAACAGCAGTAAAGAAAGATGGCAACACAGTTGAACTTTACGAAGCAAAATTCACAAAACTTGCACTTGCAACTGGCAAAGCTGATGATGCAGGACACAAAGCTCACACATGGTATCTTGGCGCAAAGAATGCTAAGAATGAAATTGGCACATATCTTGATGCTGTAGATGAAACTGTTGTAGTTGCTGACATTTATTTAGATCTTGATGATGTAATGTCAGATGATGAAGATTACTTTGGTTATGCCGAAGAAGGCGATGCTGGAGATACAGAACTTCCTAACAGCTGCAAAGTATTCTTCAATGGTTATGAAACAACATACGCAACTGGATATGATTATGACACACCATCAGGTTCTGTAGTTGAAGTATACGAAACAGCAAATGGAACAGTAGATCGCATTGTTGTTACAATTTATGAACCAGCTAAGATTAAGAAGATTGATACAAATGTAACAGCTGCTGATAAGAAAGATGGCGTTGAAAGCTACATCACACTTAAGGCTGTTGGTACATTCGGACTTACTGGCCCTGTAACAATTAAGAACACAGATTTCGCAGGATTCAATTACAAGGTTGATGACACTGTTCTTGTTGCATTTGACGCTACAGAAAATGGTGCATATGGTGTAGTACTTGCATCAGAAGCAGCTGATACAGTTACAGGCAAGCTTACACAGGTTAAGTATACATCAAATGGAGTTTATACTGTAAAAGTTGGCGGCGAAACATATGTTATCGCTTCAAACCCAGCTTATAACGATATCAAAGATCTTGGCACAGAAGGCACACTCGTACTTGATAAAGCTGGCAACGTAGTTGCTGCCGAAAAGTTCGAAAAGCAATCTTCAAACTATGCTCTCGTTTATAACATCAAGAAGACAACAAAGAATGATGGATTCAACAGCTCTGAGGCTTACACAGTATATGTTGTATTAGCTGATGGAACAAAGGCAACATACACAGCAGCATCAGCAGATGAATCATTCTATGATGATTTTAGATACTCTAACGATGATGGATTTGTAAGAAATGATGGCGGCTCACACCATGAAGATTTTGCTAACTTTGTAACTGCTTACAGCATTAATTCCGATGGTGAATTTGCATTTGCTACAGCAAAAGATAGCTTCGTAAACGATGGAATGAGAACAACAGCTCAGATTGATAAAGACCATGCAAAGATTGGTTACAACGCTGTTTATGCAACAAATGATACTGAATTCTTATTCGTTGATGCATCAAATGCAAAGGTTAAGAAGGTAACAGGTTATAAGAATGTTGATATCGAAGGTTCTACTTCACTTTATGTTGTTTACGATAGCGACAACGAAGCTAAATATATCTTCGTTTGGGGCACAAACGGAGTATTAGAAGGCGACTATGCAGTACTTCTTGATACACCAGAATATTTAAGCGAAGAAGATGCTGACGGTAAAGAAGTTGAATACTTCACACTTGCTGCTTTCGTTAACGGTAAGGAAGATACATTAAAGTTCTACGATGACTTTAACTTCTCAAGCTACAACATCGGTGATGTTGTTGAATTAACAGTTGACAATGCTGGCTATGTAACTGGCATGGCTAAACAGACAAACCAAAACTGGGCAGTTCAGTATAAGGGTGATGAATACGTTGAAATCCACAATGACACTTATGCAAAGGCTGATTATGATATTTACGCAGTTATTATTGATGACACTAACTACAAAGAAGGTACTCAAATTCTTGTAACTGCTGATCTTGACAGAATCGCAACTTCTGCTTCATATGAAGCTGAGTTAAATCAGACTGTAGTTGTTTGCGGAACATCAGAAGTTTATATTATAAAAACTATTGGAGGGCTCTTTTAGTTTTTAGATTTTTAAATGAGTGAAGGCACATTTACTCTATGCTGCATTCAAGGTAATGTATAATTACTGGTGGTTTTCATAAAGTTCATGGTGGGCAACCGCGGTGGGCAAAATGAAAATCTAATGCAAATTAAACTCGGAGGTCAGATTTCAAAAAAATCTGGCCTCCGTTTTACAAATAACTCCCTTATTCTTTTCTTCTAAACGCGCTGCGCATCATTTCAATGGACTGATGTGATATGCCAATTCTTTTAGCAAGCTTTTCCCAATTTAACTCTACAATTTCATCTACCCTGTTTATTATTTCTTTTGCATCTTCGCCAGAAAGAAATGCTTCCAATTTAAACGAAAATATTTCCCATAAAATGTAAAATAATTATTGACACGCTACTTGGTCGATAATAAAATATATATATAACTTATCACGTTTTTACGAGGAGGGCGGCAATGAGCGTAAAATGCAAACCTATTCAGTCCACTCCGACATTGTCAGTGAGTGACTCAAAAAGAATCATCGCACAAGCTAATAAAGTGCCATCCAAAGAATCAATAGAAAGGAACGAAAAACTGCTTGCTTTAAGAAAGCAGATTTCAAAGTAATGGCATATTTAAACGACAAAGCATTTAGCGAGATTTTAAAAACCGTGAGCATTTATCCTATCTCATCTGAGAAAATTGGAGATGTATCACGGTTTTCTTTTCAATCAAAAAATGGCAAAGAATATGAAGAATTTTTAGAACGCGAAGCGAAAAACCTCGACAAATTAGCTATTTCGAAAACATTTTTAGTAATTCATAATAAAACAGATGAACTGATAGCATATTTTACCTTATCAGCAGATACAGTAAAATTAACACAAGATGAAAGAAATGATTCAGATTTAGCGAATGTGAAATTTCAATCGCTTCCGGCAATCAAAATTGGGAAGTTGGCTGTAAATAAGAAACTAAGCAAAGAAGTTGCAAGGAAGGGCTATGGATCTTTTGTTCTTGATATTGCCAACACATACGCATATGAAGTTTTGAAGGCCGGAGTAGCATGCCGTTTTTTAACAGTCGATGCTGATATCGAATATAGCCAAACTACTCCTGACTTTTACGCAAAAATGGATTTGAAAGGAATCAAACACGTAAACAAAAACCCACTGACAAAACAGTGAGTATGCGAAGAGATATATTTGCATAATCTATAGGATACTTTATATAAATTTATACTTTCGTGCTGTTATTTTCCTAAAAGTAGCAACTACTCTTGTTGCTGTCATCCTAATACTCCAAAATTAATTTAAAAGGAGGAAACTAACACCGCAGTATTTGTTCCTCCTTTAATGACTGATTTTTCTGTTGTCTGTCAACTCTCAGGTCCAAAGCCCTGCATCTGTACGAGTTTTTCTGTTGCTCGCCAACTCTCAATTCCATAGGTAAAACCGTCTATTGCATCACTTTCAGATTAGAGTGTCAGTCTCACTGATGAGATGAAGCCCATCAACCATAAATATTATACAATTAGCAAGTAGATAATCCAACTAAAAATCACATATCTGATCAAACAGTTCCATCCAGTCTTTTGGTAAAATTTTTAATGAATAAATATCAACCGATGTGTGTGTTATTAGTTTTGCTATTTCCTTTTTTAAATTATTTGCATCATCTTTTGATAATAACTTTTTTAACGCATATATTCTTGAATATAAATTAGTATTACTTGGCAAAACATCCGGGCTATCTTTTGCATCTCTAGATACAATAGAAGAAGTCATACCTATAAGCATAGAATTATGTGCACAATAATTTCGTAAATTCCTAATGCCATCCAACCATGTATCAACTAATTCGGTATCGCTTTTAGAGCATTTGCTTTTGTGGAAATAATTCTGTAAAATCTTTTTTCTAATATCGCCTCGAAGATAGTTATACATCATTGTGACAGTTCCAAACTCAATATAATTAAATGTAGCCCAGACAGGTAACCTGCTGTTTACTTTGCTACCACCTGGTCTATATTCTTTTAGCTCAGGATATCGCATGACATCTCCGCGAATCTTTTTTTCTTTTTCATTTAAATCTTTGATATATTTCGCAAAATATTTAATATTATCTTTTCTCTTTTTTGCATCGCGTTCGCCCTTTGATGGAGAATAATTATTTTTTGCCAAATAGAATGTTGCATCATTTTTGTAAATTGCTCCGGTGTTTGAGATTGCACTTTTCAAACCAATTTCGACTTTATTGCAATACAAAATTAGCAATCTGCGTAAATTCATATCAAAATTATATAAAGCAAATAATTTGTCTTGCTTAAGTTTGTTATCAATTATTCCAGCGCGGGAAAGCAAAAACTTTCCGTATCTACTTGCCCGAAAATATCCTGCGTATTCAAGGAACTTCTTCATCTTTTTGCGCTGAGTAAATGAAACATATTTCTTCATCATTATGATTTGCTCGTCAAGCAAAATTGGTTGTTCGGATATCGTCATATATATTTCCTCTGTGTGTAAAAAAAAAGAATGGGCGTCCCATTCTTAATCCCGCCAATGGGAAATTTGGATTAAGGCATGACCCTTGCCTCCCTACGGTCTATGTGTAGTATAGCATTTGGAAATCGCTTTTTCAATAAATTGTTAAAAATTGTAACAAAAATTTTCAAAATTATACGCAAAACTTTCTAAAAGCATTTTCTTTCTATTACTTTTTCTTAAGTAGAACTCTCTAAAAGCTATATTTTGCTGACTGATTTGTTTGAATATTAGGTTAAAAATCGCCGGAATCAAACTGAAAAGTTCTAAAACAAGCAGTAAGCCAAACCCTTATATTTCTTTGCTATTTCGCTCGATTTAATGCCTTAAAGAGCCAATTGTTAGACTCCATCAGGAGGAGTTTAAACAATGAAAACTCTTAAAAAGGTTCTCGCTGTAGTACTCGCTCTCGCAATGGTACTTGGAATGACCTCAATGGCATCCGCAGCATTTGCAGGCGAAACTATCAACGCAGACTATCAGGAAGCCGTTGACGTTCTCAACGCAATCGGCGTTCTCACAGGAAAGGGCGACGGAAAGTTCGACCCACAGGGCACACTCACAAGAGCTGAAGGTGCTACAATCATCACAAAGCTTCTTGGCCAGGCAAACTTTGCTGGCAAGGCAGAATACAGTGATGCAGCTAACCACTGGGGTTCCAGTGCTATTGCATACGTTGCATATGCAGGTATTGCAGATGGTATCGGAGCTAATAAGTTCAACCCAGATGGAGTTCTTACAGGAAATGCATTTGCAAAATGGCTCGCAGCAGCTATTGGCTACAATGTAAAGCTTGAAGGAATG
>JAUNQK010000059.1 GCA_030536235.1 Bacillota bacterium | reverse complement strand
AGAATTTAAATGCGAAGGGTTGAATTGATATGGCATCGAGTAGAGAATACTTAGATTTTGTATTAGAGCAATTATCGGAACTTCACGATATAACATATAAAGCGATGATGGATGAGTATATCATTTATTATCAGGGAAAAATCGTGGGCGGCATATATGACGACAGATTTTTGGTTAAGCCTGTTGAATCTGCAATCAGGTTAATGCCCAATGCAGAGTATGAATTGCCATATGAAGGTGCAAAGGAAATGCTGTTGGTTGATCAGATAGAAAACAAGGATTTCCTGGCAGAGCTCCTTAATGCTATGTATGAAGAATTACCGAGATCAAAGGCAAAGAAGAAACGATAAAAAATTTTAATTTAATGCGGAGGTGTTTAGCATGAAAAAGAAAATAATCCTTTGCTTTACAGTAGTTATATTACTTGTAGCATCTTTCTTTGCAGGAAGCTATGTTAAAGAACAAAAGCAAAACGAAGCACGGATATATCGCTGTCGTACAATGATTTCGTTTGCAATAGACAAGACTGAAAAGGAGAATATTGACGAACCGTCAGCTAGAGCAGCGTTAGCAAGTAACATTTATGCTGCTTATCAATATTGCGATGATGTAACTACAGCAGAACAAATTCATGATTTGTGGAATTTTGTATTAAACGAGGGCGACAATTCTTCTGCAAAAGAGATTGTAGTGCAAGAGCTTAATGCTATATTTAATTCCTATCATCCACCGAAGAAATAACAAATATGAGTTCGATTACTCAATGGATGATCGTGTATGCCACGTATGCCAATCTGTATGCCAATTGGAACAATACTTATGTAGAGTTACGTAGACTTTTGTAGTATACTATTTTTATAAACTGATGCAAGAAAATGTGTATAATATTGAGCCTAAGCAGTAATGTTTAGGCTCTATCTCTATAATGGTGAATAATATGAAAAAGAAATTAGTATGTTTAATACTTGCAGCGATAATGTTGCTGCTAAGCTGCAGCGATGCATTCGCAGAAACAGACGCCAGTAAAATTGAGACCTTGGTCTTTGAGTGCAACGGTCAAACAATTAAAACAGTAAACTTTGTGCCACTCAAAGACTATACGGATGATGGCAATTTCAGATTTGGCTATGTGAATCTGGTTGAAGCATTCGGAGAGGGCGCAGAAAACTGGTACGCAGCATCGATTGGGAATTCCAAAACTGATAGTTCAATCGAGAAAGACCTTGATAAGGCAAATAACGAATTCTATTTGGTTACAACGAAGTCAACCGATCTGATCAGCAGAAATGCAACAGTTCATTTGTATCCAAAGGGCATTATGCCTGGTGACAACACTATAGAATTGTATGATTCAAAGAGCGGTGAACCAAAAGAGATTGCAAATGGAAATTGCAGTACTAACTTTACTTGGGGTCTTGGAAATATTAAAAATGATAAAGTCGATATTTCTAAATATCTTGGAGAGTCTGTAAAATGTGGCGTAACCAAGGTAGAACTTTGGTACGGCGATTCATGCAAATATACATATACTGATATGAATATTCCGGCAGCTAAATGACGGCAAATCATTGCTTAAGAAATCTAAATCGCCAGCCTGGGCTTCTAATACAGCCCAGGCTTTTGTGTTATAATTAATGAAAACAATGCACGCAAATAGGTGAGTAATTATGCGAAGAAGAGATAGAGAAGTTACAGATATTAATGAGATTAGACACATTTTAGATTCCGGCAAGACACTTCATTTAGGGCTTGTCGACGACGGCAAACCTTATATTGTCCCAATGAACTACGGCTACACTTTCGAAAACGATAAATTAGTCTTTTACGTTCACGGTGCATTAAAAGGCCGGAAACTTGATGTGATTAGAAAGAATCAAAATTGCTGCGCGCAAATCGAATGCGATGTGCAGCCATTTGATGGCCAGGTCGCTTGCCAATATGGCGTAAGCTATTATTCGCTAGATGGTTTTGGAACAGCTTCAATACTTGAAGCCCCAGGCGAAAAGATGAGAGCCTTAAGCATATTAATGAAAACTCAAACATCAAAAGATTTTGAATTTAATGAAAAGCTTGTATCGGTTGTTAGCGTTATTCGAATTGAATGCGAATACTACACTGCAAAACACAGGCCGCTTCCGGTTAACCCATTGTAAACGTCCCCGTTGACATCGATTCTACAAGATTCTTTTAATTCTCTTGAGCAGGAGGGAAGACATGATTTTGAATGAAGGAGAATTGAAAAAAACTAACCACATTTGCGTGGTTAGTTTTTTATCGCATTTATTTTCTTTCTGGCATTTTGCCATCCATGTCTTTCCAGTCGAATTGCCCGTCTTTGCCTTTCATGTCATCTCGGTCGAATTGGCCTCCTTTGCCACCCATGCCGCCCATACTTCCCATGGTTGAAAGGTTAAGGTCGCCGGTTTCTACGGCCGTTGTATTACCGCTCAGCTGGCGGCTAACAGCCTCGGCGCGCAATGAAACAAATTGCTTTATCGTTTGAACTCCGGCATCAAATTCTTCTGCCGTGCAGAATTTCGTCGGGTCTTTTTCAACATACGGGCGAATCATCTCTGCGGTATCGGCAATCAATTTTTCTAACTCGCCGTTTGCAAACCATTTCTCAATAAACTCTGAATACAGCGCATGATACTGGTTAGTGTACTGTTCGTCAGAGAAAATCCACGCCTGCATCGGGCGGTCGGACAGCACTTCGTCAATAGAATCATTAATTGCGTTTGAAGCATTCCCGCCCTGGAACGTGCCAAAGGCAAGGTTGTAATCCCATGGAATCATTGCAAGCTTGCCGCCACTCTCGTGCAGATAATAATTGTGAATCATGCTTCCGGTATAGCTGTCTCCGTTGACAACAAAATTGTGAACAACGAAATAGCGCAGCACCTCGTCAATATCAAGCGTATTTTCCAAATCGGTATATTCAGAAAGATTTTTGAGCGAAGAGATAAGGCGCTTTTTGTCGGCCTTTGAAACATCGGTCTTTGCGCTGTCAAAAATATTTGGATAGCTGTCCGGGTCGTCGTCGATATATTGCAGCTTCACATCTGCACTGCCCATGCCTCCGAACCCGCCAGGCATTTGCCCACCGCCCGGTATCTGCGGCATATTCTGACCATCGAATCCTTCTGGTCTTTGTGGCATAGGCGGCATCTGTTCGAACTCAAAGCTATCCGAGTCAAAATCGAAATCGAAATCACCCATATCGAAGTCTTTGCCGTTGCCTCGGCCTCCGCCAAAATTCATGCTATCTGGCTTGTACAACTCTCCGGCATTTGAACCATAATTTCTCTCAAGGAAACTATCTTCGATGCCTTCAACGGCAAGATATAAACCCCAATCTTCTCCGTTCACTGTAACATATGCATAACTGCAAAGCGGCGAGTCGACGCCGAAGTCGTTCATCATCACATATGAAAGATAATCTTTCATCATTGTGTTGTCTTGACTTAGATTATTTAAACATAACTTATCAAGCCCGTGATAGTTTTCGCCTTTTTCATATTGATCAAACTCTATCTTAACACTATAACGCTCGCTCCCCATACTTTTTACTGATGAAAGCGAAGTGTTTCCTTTGGCTCTGATGCCAACATTTTTGCATTTTTCTCCGTCAATAATAACATTACATACTTCGTATTCTTCGTTTTCACAAGTCGCAATAAAACTATCCCAATCATTCATTACGATGTCTATGGTATGAACACGATCAGTAGAGAAAAGTCTGGTTTCATAACCCATTACTCTATCGGCAATAGCAATGCCAATAGACGAGCCATTCATAAATAGAATTGTGATAATCAAAGTAATGGCAACAACAATTATGCAGATTTTATCAATATGTTTGTTTGTTGACATATTGTTTCACCTAACCCATGTAATCTCCGTTATAGCTAACCAAAATTGCACTATTGACTCCGGCAACTTTAACTAAATCATTAATGAAACTTGTGTCATCGTCGCGCAATCTAATTTCATAGTTAATTTCGATTTTGTCAGTCGCAGCAGATTTTGATTTAACAATTAATTTATTTGTGTGGCTTTGCAAAATCGTAGTTGCTTCTAATTCTGCGTCGGAATCGCTGCATGAAAGAACAACGATATAAGGTGCAACATGAGATTTCTTATTTACAAATACTAAAAGAATTAAGCCAATAATAATGCTTCCGATAATTGCAAGCGGAATCATTCCGGCAGCTAAAATAATACCAACAGCGATAGACCAGAATAAGAAAGCTAAATCTAAAGGCTCTTTAATTGCTGTGCGGAAACGTACGATAGATAACGCACCAACCATACCTAAAGAAAGAACAACGTTACTTGTTACTGCAAGAATAACTTGTGATGTAATCATTGTGAGCGCAATTAGCGTTACGCCGAATGACGACGAATACATAACGCCTTGATATGTTTTTTTATAAACATAAAAAATAAACATTCCTATTCCAAAGGCGAGGACTATCGTCAGCACCATGTCAAGCGGGCTGACAGCTGTTACATTTTCTAAAAAGTTTGATTTAAAAATATCATTGAAAGTCATAGTGTATCTCCTTATATTTAATCATAAATTCGGCTTTGTTCATATTTTGAAAAACTGGTTACGTGTCTGCCCGGAAGCGTGACAATATCTTTAATAATTTCCGGCAAATATTCATCCCATTTAACTTCTAATATTACGGGGTCGCCCGGAACCTTAAGCGTTGGCAAGTTTGGATTGAAAAAATCTTGCTGCATCAAGCCCGTTCTAATGTTGTAATCCATCGTCACTCTCACATTGCCCGGCGCAAATATGAATGGGTCTCTCGTATAATCAACTATTGTTTTTGGCCGGAGCCCTTCGAAAATTATTTTCGCATAAAGCTCTGCGCATAGCGGTTTGCCCGATGCAATTAGCCATGATAAATCGCCATCGATTAATCTTTGAGCTTCGTCTTTAGTAATTGTGCAAGATTCTTTTAAGCAAAGATTGTCTACCTTACATTTCTTTTCGAGAACTATATAAGATGTATCGTTGTTATAGTATCTAATCCTAAACTTTTCCCTTATAGCAGCGCCATTGATTTTCTCTCTTAACGCCTTGTCATTTAATGTGTCGAAGTACAAACTTCGTATGTTATAAACGCCATCAATAGCGTGGCTGTCAGTATCCATGACAGCCACAAGTCTATTCAAAAGCGTTAAACGATCTGCACGATTAATCTCATGCTTCCACTCATGACGATAATTCAATATATACCTCCTAATACCCATTTTGCTCTGAGCTTTCGTTTAACTGGTTTTAGGTTAATATATGCGGCTGAAACGCTACTGAATATAAATTAAAATAACGCTTAAAATAGCGAGGGCCTGTGATTCGCCGTCATTACGAGGAACGCAGCGACGAAACAATCTCTTAGATCCGTCGTCATTGCGAGGTCTCCAGGCCGAAGTAACTGATTTTAGCCAAATGCATGCAAAGTGCGTATTAATCGCATCTTTGCATGTATTTTTTTGTTCAAAACCTTTTCGGCTATAGTCGGTAGGTAAGCTATAGGCTGTTTATACTAAGCTTAAATATAAAAACATAACGAATTGGTGTAAAATATTAATAAAACAATTAGGAGGTAGCCAGAT
>JAUNQK010000058.1 GCA_030536235.1 Bacillota bacterium | reverse complement strand
CAAGCAATGTAATTATTATTACAGCTAAGGGTAAGTGCATTTGCTTCAGCGAAGACGAAACTCGTGAAATGGGTAGAAGTGCTGCCGGAGTAAAAGCTATCGCACTTGAAAAGGGCGACAGTGTAGTTGCTATGGAACTTGCCGAAAAGAAAGAACAACTCTTAGTAGTAACTAAGAAGGGCTTCGGTAAGAGAACACCTGTTAAGGAATACAAGGTTCAGGCTCGTGGCGGCAAGGGGCTCTTAACTTATGATAAGAGCAAGTTCGATAAGACTGGAGAACTTATTGGCGCTATGGTCGTTAAGGATACAGACGATGTATTCCTTATCAACAGCGAAGGAATAATTATTAGAATTAACGCTGGCGAAGTATCAAAGCTTGGCAGAACAACTCAGGGTGTTCGCATTATGAAGACCGGCGAAAATGAAGAAATCGTAAGCATGGCAAGAGGCCCTCGTGACGAAGAAGACATAGCAGACGATGGTGAACAATTAGAGATTAAAGGTTAATTATGAGCAGAGTATTTAGTGGCGTTCAGCCAACAGGTAACATTCACCTTGGAAATTACCTTGGAGCATTAAAGCAGTTTGTAGAACTTCAAGAAGAAAACGAATGCTTATATTGCATCGTAGACGAACATGCGATTACTGTTCCGCAAGATCCTAAAGAATTAAAGAAGCATATTTTAGACGTTGCAGCGCTGTACATGGCTGTAGGCGTAGATCCAAAGAAATCAATTGTATTTGTTCAGTCTCAAGTTAGCGGGCATGCAGAACTTGGTTGGGTTTTGAACTGCTGCGCAAATACAGGCGAGCTGTTTAGAATGACACAGTTTAAGGCAAAATCTGCCGGCAAAGAATCTGTTGGTGCAGGCCTTTTAACTTATCCGGTTTTAATGGCTGCAGACATTCTTCTTTATGATACAGATATTGTTCCGGTTGGAAACGACCAAAAACAGCACATCGAGCTTACAAGAGATTTAGCTATTCGTGTTAACAACAAGTATGGCAAAACTTTCGTAGTTCCTGATGGCAGATTTTTAAAGGCCGGAGCCCGCGTAATGGCTTTAGACGACCCAACATCAAAGATGTCAAAATCAGCTGTAAACGAACACAGCAGAATTTCACTTCTTGACGAACCTTCAAAGATTAAGAAGTCTATTATGAAATCTACAACAGATAGCGAAGGCGTTATTAGATTTGATATCGAAAATAAGCCTGGCGTTTCTAATCTTTTAAGCATTTATTCCGCCTTAACAGGAAAGACTATCGAGGCTTTAGAAAAAGATTACGAAGGCCACGGCTACGGCGATCTTAAAAAAGATTTAGTAGAAGTTGTTGTAGAATCACTTGCACCAATTCAGGAAAAGTACAAAGAAATTCGTGAAAGCAAAGAGTTAATCGATGCTTTAAATGATGGTGCAAACAGAGCAGAAGCTATTGCTCAAAAGACAATGAAGCGTGTTCGCGATACATTTGGCCTTGGATTATAAATTATGAAAACTGTTTTCGTTAAAACTGAAAAGCCTTACGAGGTATTAATTGAACATGGCATTTTAGATCGAAGCGGGGCAATCATGGCTGGGCATATTGCAAATAGTATGCTCGATTTTGCCAGTGCCGATGGGGCGCTGGTGGCCCCGGGAAAATGCTGCATTGTAACCGACAAAAATGTTGAAGCTCTTTATTTAGAAGAAACAAGGGTTTCATTTAAGGCCGGTGGTTTTGATGTTTGCAATTTTGTAATTGATGGCGGAGAAGCAAGCAAAACTATGCAGGTTGCCACATCGCTTGTTGAATTTCTTGCAGAGATGCGTTTTACAAGAAGTGATATTATTGTTGCCCTTGGCGGCGGCGTTGTTGGCGATTTAGCAGGCTTTGCTGCATCGATGTATATGCGCGGAATCAATTATGTTCAGATTCCGACAACAGTTCTTTCTGCTGTCGATTCTTCGGTTGGCGGGAAAACGGCAGTTAACCTTAGCGAAGGTAAAAATTTGGCCGGGGCTTTTCACCAGCCAATGAAAGTAATTATCGACCCGGGTTTGTTTGATACTCTTCCAAACGATATTTATCATCAGGGCCTTGCAGAAGCAATTAAGGCCGGAGTTATCGCAGATAGATTTTTATTTGAATCATTCGAACTTGGAACTTTCGATATTGAAGACGTAATTGCCAAGGCGGTTGCGATTAAAGCAAGAATTGTGTCTTTAGATGAGAATGATATTGGAGAAAGAGCTCTTCTTAATTTAGGGCATACAATTGCGCATGCGGTTGAAAAGGCCAGCGCTTTTGAGATTGCTCATGGCGACGCGGTTGCTATTGGGCTTTATGCTGTTGCTAAGGCAACGGGCGCAAAGAAGCTAACTGAAAGGATTTATCGTACATTAACGATAAATGGTTTGCCTTGGAGCTGCGACATTCCAAAGGAAGAAATCTTGGCGCAGATTGCGCTTGATAAGAAGCGCAAGGGTGATAGTATTCGCGTGATTATTCCGCTGCGCATTGGAGAGTGCGAGATTAGGGATATGAGGCTGGAGGAGGCTCGCGAGTTCTTATCCAGAGGGCTGGAATGAAGTTTATAGATAGTAATTTAGTAATAACTACATACGGTGGCACTCACGAGAGCAAGGTTGGGGCGAAGGTTTGCGGGTTCCCGGCTGGTTTTGATGTAGATTTTGACGACATCCAAGCAATGCTCGAACGCCGCCGCCCTGGAAGCACTGAATTTTCAACGAAAAGAAACGAGCCAGATTTGCCGCACGTTATAAGCGGCATTGAAAATAATCGCACGACTGGGGGCACTATCGACGTTTTCTTTGATAATGTAGATGTTAAGAATGCCGAAGGCGACACAGATTATATTCCTCGCCCGGGGCATGGCGACTTTACTTACTATATGAATACCGGCGTCTTTAAAAAAGGCGCAACTTCTGCAAGATCTACCGTAGGGATAGTCTTTGCCGGCGCTTTATGCAAACAGTTCCTTGCCGAAAGAGGGATTTTCGTAAGCGCAAAGATGGTTTCTCCAAGCGAAAGCGAGATAAAAGCAGTGCTTAGCGAAGGCGATTCTATTGGAGGCATCGCAAGCTGCTCTATTTTAGGGCTTAGTGCAGGCTTTGGAAACCCAGATGCTGACAAACTCGAAAGCAGAATCGCAAGCTGCATATTTAATATTCCGGGAGTAAGAGGTTTAGAGTTTGGCCTTGGGTTTGAAATGGCAAATCTAAAAGGCTCTGAAGCAAACGACGCTTTTATTTTAGATAATGGCAAGGTTAGAACTGCAACAAATAATTGCGGCGGAATCTTAGGAGGCATGGCAACAGGGTCTCCTGTAGAGTTTGCAGTTGCTTTTAAACCTACCCCAAGCATTAGAAAAGAACAAAAAACAGTTAATTTAAAAACTATGGAAGAATGCGTTCTCAAAAACGAGAATCGCTTCGACCCTTGCATTGCAATGCGTGGCGCCGTCGTTGTTGAGGCCGCTGCAGCAATTGCTATCACAGATATAATTTTAGAGAGTTTATAGTGGCAGAATTCGGTTTACTTGGACAAAAGCTTGATTATAGCTATAGCAAGATGATTCATGAAGCTTATGGTTTATACGACTACGAGCTAATTGAACGTGAGCCAGAAGATCTTGAAGCTTTCTTTGAAAGCATGCGAAATGGCGAAGGCCCTCTTGGCGTTAACGTAACCATTCCATATAAACGTTCTGTCCAAAAATATTTAGATCAAGAAACATCAATAGCCCAAAGAATTGGCGCTGTTAATACCATATATAAAAGAGGCGATAAGCTAATTGGCGATAATACCGATTACTATGGCTTCTTACACACCTTAAACATAGTAAAAGCAAAGACCAATGGCAAGAAAGTATTAATTTTAGGCCGCGGGGGTGCAGCAAAATGCGTTCGCGAGTGCATGAAAGACCGCCATGCGGGCACAATTTGGCAAACTCATAGACATGAATTAGCCGATCTTTCCAAAATGGCAGACGCCGAAATCATTGTAAATGCAACGCCTCTTGGGACTGCCAAAACAGAGCACGAAGGAAAACGCCCTTGCAACCTCGAAGAATTCCCAAAATTAGAGCTTGTTATTGATTTAGTCTATAATCCAAAAGAAACCCCGCTTCTTAAGCAGGCAAAAGAACTTGGCATTAAATGCATTGGCGGAATGCCTATGCTAAAGTTTCAAGCCGAAAAGGCGGCCCACCGCTTTATGAGCACTAAGAACGTTATCTTAGTTGGTATGCCATCTTGCGGAAAAAGCCATATCGCAAGGGTTCTGGCCGCAAAAACGGGCCGAATCTTTCTTGATACCGATCTTGAAGTAAAGAATATGACAGGCAAATACGCCGAAGAAATAATAAAAACAGAAGGCGAAGTGGCCTTTAGAAAGCTTGAAAGCGAAGCTCTATCTAAATTGGTAAATAACACAAACGCTGTAATTTCAACTGGTGGCGGAATCGTAACGATTCCGGAAAACAAAGAATTAATGAAAAACAGCTTAGTTATATGGATTCAAAGAGATTTAAGCCTTCTTAAAACCGACCGCCGCCCTCTTTCAACAAATTTAGAAAAGTTGTACGAGGTGCGAAGGCCTTTATACGAAGACTTTAGCGAAATAGCTTTTGAAAATAACGAAACAGTTGATGAATGCGTTAGCGAAATAAAGAAAGTGTGCAAATTATGAAACCAGCATTACTTATTATGGCTGCCGGAATGGGAAGCCGCTATGGAGGATTAAAACAAATAGACCCAATTGGGCCAAACGGGGAAGTTATTATCGACTATTCCCTTTACGATGCAAAACGAGCAGGCTTTAGCGATGTTTACTTTATCATAAAGCACGAAATCGAAAACGACTTTAAAGAAGTAATTGAACGAGGCATTGGAAAGCACATGAACGTTCATTATATTTTCCAAGAGGTGGACAAATTACCTGAAGGCTTCGAGGTTCCTGAAGGAAGAACAAAGCCTTGGGGCACAGGCCACGCAGTAATGATGGCAAAAGATATAATTAAAGCTCCGTTCGCAGTTTTAAACGCCGACGATTATTACGGCCCAGAAGGTTTTAAAACTTTGTTCGACTACCTTAGCAATGCCAAAGATACAGATGTTTACGATTACTGCATGATTGGCTTTAAAGTTAAAAATACAATTACCGATAAAGGGTCGGTTTCTCGCGGAGTCTGTGAAACAGATGCAAACGGCAATCTTATAGAAATTACTGAAAGAACTAAGATTCAGACTAATTCCGGCCAAATTCAATTTTTAGAAGACGACGAAACAACTTGGGTAGACCTTCACGAAGACACTATCGTTTCAATGAATATGTTTGGATTTACTCCAAGTATTTTAGACGAACTATCTGCGCGCTTTCCAAGAGACTTAGAAAAAATTATCACAAATAATCCGCAAAAGGGTGAATACTTTTTACCTAAGATTGTTGGCGAATTAATCGACGAACATAAGGCAACAGTTAAGGTTTTGCCTACAAGTGATAAATGGTACGGAATAACTTATAAAGAAGACAAACCCGATGTTGTAAGTGCCATGAAAGAAAAAATTAATTCAGGTTTGTATCCAGAGAAACTTTGGTATTAAATAAATGAAAATATTAGTAATTAACGGCCCAAATATTAATCTGCT
>JAUNQK010000057.1 GCA_030536235.1 Bacillota bacterium | reverse complement strand
ATCTTCAATCTCGTCTAATGCATCGGCAACTTCTTCCTTGCCATCTTCAAATTCTTCTACGCTGTCGTAGTATTCTTTAATTTGATCTGGAAGATCTGCGCGTGCATCATCAAGTTTTTCTTGAGCTTCGTCTAATTTTTCTTTTGCCTCGTTAAGATCTACTAACGCATCGGCAAATGCTTTATCAGCCTTAGCTAAAATTTTGTAATTTAATTTATCGACCTTTTCTTGATTAAGCTCGATGTGAACGGTCTTTTCTACAAGACCCATAGTTGTAACGCTTGCAACGCCATCTACTCTTTCGATAGCCGGAACAAGCTCGTCTTTTGCATAATTGGTTAAATCATAGATGTCCATTCCATCGTACTGAAAACCAATATATGCTGTGGCAAGCATATCAGCTGAAATTTCTAATACAGATGGAGTCCCGACATCGTCTGGCAGAGTCGCCTCGACAGGGTCTAAGGCACTAAAGACTTTTACAAGTGCACTATCCATATCTGTTTCATCTTCGAATTCAAGAGAAACCATTGAATAATTTTCTGCACTTGTTGAAGATACTGTTTTGACACCATTAACAGTTCCAAGGGCACTTTCCAAAGGAACTGTAACATCTTGTTCAACCTTTTCAGGAGAAGCCCCTGGATAAGTGGTGATAACCATTAAATATGGCAACGAAATTTGAGGAAGCAAGTCTGCTGTCATTTTTGTGAGACTTACTACCCCTAATGCAATTACCATAATAACTGCGACAAGAACGGTAAAAGGTTTTTTAACGCTTTGTTTAATCATGTTCTAATTATATATTCCAACCAGCATTTGGCACAATATGTTCTTTATTTATTTTAGTAATTCTTCTTGAATCAAAGCTGAAACGCGAATCTTCAGCATCTGTTATTGGCAGAGTTTCGTCGTTACTATTTACAAGCTCCACTAAAGTGAATCTTGCAGGGTGTTCCAAACGCTGATCGCTTGGGATATACCTCTTAAATCTATCCCAATTTGCCTTGGCAGCTGCCAAATCGCTGCCTCCGGCAATTAGGCTAAAAGCATTGCCATCGCCATTTATTTCAAGAAGAATATCTGAAAGATCTTCTAACTTGCCTTCTTCCTTTATATAGCAACCTGTAAGGTGGCCGCTTTCCTTCATTAAATCGAAGTCGTAGTAAGGCTTTTCATTTTCGATTGCGGAGTCTAAATATTTATTTAGCTTGCCATCTTTATCTTCGTAGCCAAGAATAATGCTTGGGCATTCCAGAGGGAGTTTTGCACGAATAGCCGCCTGTTTCTTAAGCTGCGCTTCGCAAACTTCGGCTTTACCCTTAACCAAATCAAAGCTTTCAAGATCGAAGGCCATAAGAAGGCCCTTTCTTAGCTTTCCGTTTTTAAGAACACGCTTCACATACATTGCGCCCGCATCGAGTTCTTCTAAGCTTCCGTTAACCAAGAAAAATTTCATGTTTGCGGCAAGAAGATCTTCGTGTTGCTGATGCTCTTCACTATTTGCTTTAAAGCCTTCGCCATACCAAGATTCTGGCATAACAAAATACATAGTTGAAGGTTCTTTGCCAATGTATTCTTTAACATCGTCCCAATAATCTGCGCTCTTTTGATCGCTTGCTAAAACAGCATACTTTGTTAAATCAAGGCGAGTATTTGGGATAACGAGTTCGGGCACACGAAGAGATGCCTTTGCAAATTTTTCTGTAAAAGCCATAATTATTTTTTCCTTGCGAATAATACTAACAGTGGATAAATTTCTAATCTACCTGCAAGCATAGCAAATGATAAAACCAGTTTTGAGAAACCGGAATATGCTGCATAGCTTGATGTTGGCCCGAATGCTGCGAATGCTGGGCCGATATTATTGAAACAAGATACAGCTGCTGTGATATTACTTTCGAAATCGAATGGTTCGAAACTAATAAGCAGTGTTGTAATAATCAAAACGAATACATATAAAGCGAGGTAAGATGAAACGTTCTTTTCTTCGCTTGCATCGATAGTCTTACCGTTAAGACGAACGTTGTGTACACTTCTTGGATTAATTCTTCTCTTAACATCGTTTTTTAAAGTTTGGAACAGCACAACTATTCTTGTAACTTTAATACCACCTGCGGTTGAACCGAGGCAGCCTCCGGAGAACATTAACAAGAACAGCACGCACTTTGAAAGCTGCGGCCATACATCAAAGTTAGTAGTAGCAAAACCGGTTGTTGTCGAAATAGAAGAAACCTGGAAGAATGCTGTTCTAACTGTTTCTGATAATGACCCGTAAAGAGGAGCAATGTTAATAGAAATAATAATTGTTGCGCCTACAGCAATTCCGATATATGTCCAAAGTTCGTTAGATTCTAAAACGTTCTTAAACTTTTTAATTACTAAAAGATAATAGATGTTAAAGTTTACACCAAAGAGCAGCATAAAGATTCCTACTACCCACTGGCAATATGCGTTGTAAGAAGCGATGCTGTCGGCCTTAATACCAAACCCGCCAGTACCTGCTGTACCAAAAGCAGTGACAAGACTGTCGAAAAGTGGCATTCCGCCAAGAAGAAGGAATACTATTTCAAGGCCAGTAATAGCTAAATATAAATAGTATAAAGTCTTAGCCATGGTCTTTGACTTAGATGTAAATTTATCAAGTGCGTGGCCAGGCATTTCGGCTCTCATAATATTGATAGATCTATCTGGGTTTTCAATAATCGCCATAACGAATACTAAAATACCCATGCCGCCAACCCAGTGAGTAAAGCTTCTCCAAAATAGAAGGCCGTGGCTCATGGCTTCGACATCGGTTAAAATAGATGCCCCGGTTGTTGTAAAGCCACTTACTACTTCAAAGAAAGCATCGATAAAGTTTGGGATTTCCTTAGCAAAAACAAATGGTAAAGCACCAATAGCAGACATTACAATCCAAGAAAGGCAGGCAATTGCAAAGCCTTCTTTTATATAAGCGCCTTTTGTATTAGTCTTTGTAAGCTTTTGCAACACAAAACCAAGTACTACAGCAATTGCAATAGTAATTGCTATAGAGCTTACGCAATCTTCACCATATATAAAACCTACAGCAAGTGGCAAAACCATAAGGGCTGCTTCAATGAGCATTACCTTTGCCATTGTGTTAATAATTACTTTTACGTTCATTTCAAAATCTCTGATAAATCAAGCAGTTTCTTTCCCGATGAAATAACGATAACTCTGTCGCCTTCGAGAATTACATCGTTTCCGCCAGGGATAATGTTTTTGTTGTTTCTAATGATTCCGGCAACAAGAACGCCATCTTGAAGAGCTAATTCTTTAATAGGGACATTAAGCTTTTCGAAGTTCTTAGAAACTATAAATTCTAATGCTTCTGCGGAGCTATCCATAAGGCTGTAAAGCGTATCAATCTTACTGCCAACTGTGTTTTGCAGAGCACGTGCATACTGGATAATTAAATCTGCTGTAACATCTTTGGTTGAAACAATTCTTTCAAGGCCAAGACGCTGAGTTGTATCTTCAAAGCCATCGCTGTTAACCTTTGTGATAACAACAGGAACTTCTCTACTTGCAGCAAAGAATGAAGTGAGAATATTTTCTTCGTCTCTTTTTAAAAGTGAGATGAAGCCGTCGGCCTTGTCAATTCCTTCTTCTAAAAGAATATCGTGGTTTGTTGCATCACCGCAAATAACAGAAACACTGCGCGGAGATAAATCTCTAAATTCGTTGCAACGATCTTCGTTCATTTCGATTACTGTTACATCGTTACCAAACTGTGCAAGTTCGCCGCTTAAGTATTCGGCAATTCTTGATGCACCTGCGATATAAATATTCTTTGCACTCTTGTTTACTAAGTTAAACTTTGCAAGAAGTTTTTGCATGTCGCTTGGCTCTGCAATGATTCCGATTCTATCGCCTGTTTGAAGAACAAATTCTCCATTAGGAATGATAGTTTCTTTATCACGAAGAACTGCGCAAACAAGGAATGGAACGTTTTCAACTGATCTAAGCTGAGAAACTTTTTTGCCAACAAGAATGTTATCTTCTTTAAGATTAAGCTCTGTAACTTCGAAACGGCCTCGAGCAAAACTTTCGACCTTTACTGCAGCCGGAACTCTAAGCATTCTATGAATGCTCTTTGCCATAAGAATCTCTGGATTAATAACCATTGAGATGTCGAGCTGGTCTTTTATGAATTTTAAATTTTCGTTGTTATTTGCTTTGTCTCTGATTCTGGCTACTGTATATTTAGCACCCATTCTCTTTGCAAATAAACAGCTAAGCATGTTATGTTCGTCGGAATCTGTTGTTGCAATGAACAGTTCTGCATCACCAACATTAGCATCACGAAGACTTGCGCAATCTGTGCTACTTGTGCAAATACCCATTACATCATAGCTTTCCATTACATTTGCAATGATCTCTGGATTGTGATCCATAACAACAATGTCATGATCTTCTTTAACTAATCTTTTGAGAATTGCTGTTCCGATTTTTCCGCAACCTGCGATTACAATTTTCATTTATATACCTCGTTAAAATAACAAAACGCTGCAAATAATGCAGCGCTTTAGAAAATACAAAGTCTCTTCCTTCAAACGCTGACGAAATTAGCTGACGGGCTAGAAAATGAAGGTTTTCTTGCCGGCCCCGCGCTGGTCGAGGTACCGACATTCGCCCCTTTATGTGGGTCTTCCGCTAAAGGTTTTACCTTTACTAAGCGATATTAAATTTATATAGATATTATCTACTTTTTTGAATCTTTGTCAAGATTTTTTCGTATAAATTTTGGAAATAATCCCTATTTGTAGTAGAAATCTTCCTGATTATTTAAATAATTATCAGATTCTGATAAAGCCTTTACAAGATTCCGGCAAATGTAGAATAAAACGATAATTACAACGAAAAATATGATTGTACCAATGTAGCTTGCGGCCGATGCACAAAGGTCGTAAGTGCCGTGTGCGATAACCGGCATAAGAACGGCCATGCGTTTAAGGTTCTTTGATTTTTCAATCTCGCCCATGCCCTCGCGCTTTTTAGCAAGGCCATACCACGCGCCCATCAAAACGCCAAAGCATGCGTGGCCCGGCACGGCTGTGAATGCGCGAACGAGTGCTGTCATAAGGCCATAGCTAAATACGTACTGAATGTTTTCCCAAAGAGCAAAGCCGAGTGAAACGCTTACTGCGTAAACGACTGCGTCGAATTGGCAGTTGAAGTTTGGGTTTTTCCAAGTTGCACGTTTTAAAACTAAGTATTTAAAGCCTTCTTCTGAAAGCGCAATTACAACGTAATTAAGAAGAACCTTGTAAGCCAGTGATTCATTATGGAAAGTGTTTGCGAGAAGGCTCATGCCAACGCTTTCGGTAAATAGCGCGCATAGCGTAGATACTATACCTAAGATAACGAGCTTAAGTATAAGGCCCGATGGTTCTTTTTCGAGCCTATCTTGCTTGAAAATGTATCTTAATAAATATATAGCCGGAATAACTGCGGCAGCCATTGTGATAAGGATTGGGAGTGTTAGTATTAACATAGTGACCTCTTCTGGTGTCATCGCGAGCGCAGCGTGGCGATCCAACTGGATTGCTTCGGGCTAACGCCCTCGCAATGACAATGGTCATCGCGAGCGCAGCGTGGCGATCCAACTGGATTGCTTCGGGCTAACGCCCTC
>JAUNQK010000056.1 GCA_030536235.1 Bacillota bacterium | reverse complement strand
TTAAGTCTATCATGAATCATATCGAGAACGTGATAGAAGTTTGCTCCTAAGATATCCATCTTATTAATGAATATCATTCTTGGTACTCTGTATTTTTCTGCTTGTCTCCAAACAGTTTCAGATTGTGGCTCTACACCGCCCTTTGCACAAAGAACGGTAACTGCACCATCGAGAACACGCAGCGATCTTTCAACTTCTACAGTAAAGTCTACGTGGCCCGGAGTATCAATGATATTGATTCTGTGGCCTTTCCACTGAGCTGTAGTTGCTGCAGAGGTAATTGTAATTCCTCTTTCCTGCTCTTGTTCCATCCAGTCCATGGTGGCTGTACCATCATGTGTTTCACCAATTTTATGTGTTTTACCTGTATAGAATAAGATTCTCTCGGTTGTAGTAGTCTTACCGGCATCGATATGAGCCATGATACCGATATTTCTAGTTTTCTCGAGTGAAAATTGTCTAGGCATTGTTCACCCCGATTACCATCTGTAGTGGGCAAATGCTCTGTTAGCTTCTGCCATACGATGTGTATCTTCTTTCTTCTTTACAGATGCACCTGTTTCGTTTGCTGCATCCATAAGTTCCTTAGCAAGTCTTTCAGCCATTGTTCTTTCACCACGAGCACGTGTGTAAGCTGTAAGCCATCTAAGGCCTAATGTTTGACGTCTTTCTGGACGAACTTCGATAGGAACCTGATAGTTAGCACCACCGACTCTGCGAGCCTTAACTTCTACTTGTGGCATGATGTTGCTCATTGCCTTTTCGAATACTTCAAGTGGTTCTTCACCAGTTGTTGATTTAATCATATCGAAAGCGTCATAGACGATTTTCTGTGCTACACCCTTTTTTCCGTCGATCATAATGCTGTTGATAAGCTTTGCTACAACAACACTACCGTATACTGGATCAGGAAGCACTTCCCTATGTGGGACATTTCCTCTTCTTGGCACTTCTTTCCTCCTTGCACACTTGGTGCAATTCACAGGTACTCATATTTACATTTAAAAATATGTGGGCGCCGCTACATAAGGAAAAATCTATATGTAAGGGCACACTTGGTAACCCGATTAAATACTGTTATAAAAATTTTAATTCGGTAGCTTTAAACTACTTTTTCTTTGGACGCTTAACGCCATACTTTGAACGTGACTGTCCTCTGTTGGCAACGCCAGCGGTATCAAGAGTACCACGAATGATGTGATATCTTACACCAGGGAGATCCTTAACTCTTCCGCCTCTGATCATAACTACAGAGTGTTCCTGCAGGTTGTGACCTTCACCAGGGATATAAGCAGTAACTTCCATGCCGTTTGTTAAACGTACACGAGCAACTTTTCTTAAAGCTGAGTTAGGCTTCTTAGGAGTTACAGTCTTTACAGATGTGCAAACGCCTCTCTTCTGAGGTGCCTTTGTTTCTGTAGGTACTCTCTTAATTGAGTTCATGCTTCTTAAGAGTGCAGGGCTGTTAGACTTCTTCTTTTCTGTTGATCTACCTTCTCTTACCAATTGATTAATGGTTGGCATACTCTAGATTATTCTCCTTTCTTCAAAATTTATGTGCGCACGAAAACTAAGCACACATAGTGCAACAGGAGTAGTGTATCACACTACTCCTGTCAATTCAAGTACTATATTTAGTTAGATTGCTTCGCTTCGCTCGCAATGACTTGTGGGCCAAAGTAGCTTCGCTCGCAATGACATGTGGTTAAGCGCTATTCTTCGTCTGCTTCCTCGTCTTCTTCAACGTACTGGCTATAGTTTTCCATGTACTCTGTATTAGCACCGTAATCAACTGATACATCTCTGTAACGCTTCATACCTGTGCCGGCTGGAATCAGCTTACCAATAATAACGTTTTCCTTGAGGCCTTCAAGGTGGTCAACCTTACCCTTGATAGCAGCATCTGTAAGAACTCTTGTTGTTTCCTGGAAGGAAGCAGCTGAGAGGAATGAGTTAGTTGCAAGAGAAGCCTTAGTAATACCAAGTAATTCTCTTTCAGCTGTTGCCGGGTTTTGGCCCTCTTCTAAGCTATTGTTTGCTTCTTCAATTTCCCAGTATGTATAAAGTGTTCCAGGCAGTAAATCTGTATCACCTGGGTCTTCAATCTTATACTTTGAAAGCATCTGAGAAACGATTACTTCAACGTGCTTATCATTGATATCTACACCCTGCATTCTGTATACACGCTGTACTTCCTTGAGTAAGTACTGGTATACACCTTCAACGCCGTTAAGACGGAGAATGTCGTGTGGGTTTAATGGACCTTGTGTAATTCCTTCTCCGGCATGGATAAAGCTTCCTTCAGAAACTCTAAGTCTTGCGCCGTAAGGAATTGTATATGTCATTTCTTCTTCACCGCGGATAACAACTTCTGTCTTGTTATTTGGAAGAGCTTCGATCTTAACTACTGTACCATCGGCTTCGCAAATTTCTGCGATACCCTTTGGCTTACGAGCTTCGAAAAGTTCTTCTACTCTTGGAAGACCCTGAGTGATATCACCGGATGCACCACCAGCTACACCGCCAGTATGGAATGTTCTCATTGTAAGCTGTGTACCAGGTTCACCAATGGACTGAGCTGCGATAATACCAACAGCTTCTCCACGGTGTACGTGTTCGCCAGTTGCAAGGTTGCGGCCATAGCACTTAGCGCAAACGCCACGTCTGCACTTACATGTCATGACTGATCTAATTGAAACTGCTTCGATTCCGGCAGCTTCAACAGCCTTAGCCTGAGCTTCTGTGATTTCTGTATCAGCTTCAGCGATAACCTCACCTGTTGCCGGGTCTACAATATCGTTAAGAGCTGTTCTTCCTTCGATTCTAAGACGAAGTGGTTCGATAATTTCTTTACCGTCGGTAAATGCACGAACTTCGATACCTTCATCTGTTCCGCAGTCATCTGCATTAATGATTACATTATGTGATACATCTACGAGACGACGTGTAAGGTAGCCGGAGTCTGCTGTACGAAGAGCTGTATCTGCAAGGCCCTTTCTAGCGCCGTTAGCAGAAATGAAGTATTCCATGATTGAAAGGCCTTCTCTGAAGTTAGCCTTAATTGGAACTTCGATAGTCTTACCAGTAGCTGAACCCATAAGTCCACGCATACCACCAATCTGCTTAATCTGGTTCTTAGAACCACGGGCGCCGGAGTCTGCCATGATGAACAAGTTGTTATCAAGAGGCAGATTTTCCATAAGGTTATCAGCGACATCATCTGTTGCTTTATGCCAAATCTCAAGAACCTTTTCATAACGTTCGTTGTTTGACATAAGACCCATGTGGTAGAACTCTTGATATTGATCGACCTTTTCCTGAGCATCAGCAATGATC
The DNA here is from genome assembly GCA_030536235.1 of Bacillota bacterium. Taxonomy (GTDB): domain Bacteria; phylum Bacillota; class Clostridia; order Peptostreptococcales; family Anaerovoracaceae; genus UBA1764. Next base: position 2,365 of record JAUNQK010000056.1, on the reverse strand, counting down.
TTATCCTTATCAGGAGCCTTTAACATATCTTCAATTGAGATAGTAACTGCAGCCTTAGTTGAATATTTATAACCAGTTGCTTTGATGTAGTCGAGCATCTTTACAGTTTCTGTGTTCTGATGCTTCTTGAAGCAGTGGTCAATAATTTGTGTAAGTTGTTTCTTTCCGCAAAGGAAATCGATTTCAAGACCGTTAGGGTCTTTTTCTCTATCAACGAATCCGATATCCTGTGGAATACCTTCGTTGAAGATAAATCTACCAACTGTTGATTCTACAAGCTGGCCACCACGCATTACTTTAACCTTTGCGTGAATACCTACGTTACCTGTCTGGTAAGCCATGAGCATTTCGTCCATGTTGCAGAATACCTTACCGTCACCCTTTTCAGCGCCATTAGGGTCTCTCATTCCTTCAGGCATACCTGGGTTAGTAAGATAATATGAACCAAGGATCATATCCTGTGTTGGTGTTGTAATTGGTGATCCATCCTTCGGAGCTAAGATGTTGTTTACAGAAAGCATTAAGAATCTTGCTTCTGCCTGAGCCTCTAATGAAAGAGGAACGTGAACAGCCATCTGGTCTCCATCGAAGTCGGCGTTGTATGCTGTACATGCAAGTGGGTGAAGCTTAATAGCTTTGCCTTCTACGAGTACAGGTTCGAATGCCTGAATACCAAGTCTATGGAGGGTCGGAGCACGGTTAAGAAGAACTGGGTGATCTTTAATGATTTCATCAAGAACATCCCAAACTTCTGGGCGAACCTTCTCTACCATTCTCTTTGCTGATTTAATGTTGTGAGCATCACCATTTTCAACAAGCTTTTGCATAATGAAAGGCTTGAAGAGTTCGAGTGCCATCTTCTTAGGAAGACCGCACTGATAGAACTTAAGTTCAGGCCCTACAACAATTACAGAACGACCAGAGTAGTCAACACGCTTACCAAGTAAGTTCTGACGGAATCTTCCCTGCTTACCTTTAAGCATATCTGAAAGTGACTTGAGTGGTCTTCCGCCAGGGCCAGTTACTGGTCTGCCACGACGGCCGTTATCGATAAGAGCATCTACTGCTTCTTGAAGCATTCTCTTTTCATTTCTTACGATAATGTCTGGAGCGCCTAAATCAAGAAGTCTCTTAAGACGATTGTTTCTATTGATAACTCTTCTGTATAAATCGTTTAAATCTGATGTAGCAAATCTGCCACCATCGAGTTGAACCATAGGGCGAAGATCTGGTGGAATAACAGGAACAACTTCCATGATCATCCATTCAGGTCTGTTACCTGCACTGCGAAGTGCTTCAATAACTTCGAGTCTTCTAACAAGCTTAACCTTCTTAAGACCCTGAGCCTTTTTAAGCTGTCCTCTTAATTCAGTTGAAAGCTCTTCGAGATCGATTGCAGCAAGAAGTTCTCTAATTGCTGCGCCGCCCATAGCAGCTTTGAATGCGTTGCCGTATTCGTCTCTCTTTTCTCTATAATCTTGTTCTGTAAGAATATCCTTGAAGTGAAGATCTGTATCACCAGGATCAGTAACAATATATGCAGCGAAGTATAATACCTTCTCTAAGTTAGAAGGTGTTAAATCGAGTACAACACCGATTCTTGAAGGGATACCTTTGAAGTACCAAATGTGAGAAACAGGTGTAGCCAGTTCAATGTGGCCCATTCTTTCTCTTCTTACTTTTGACTTGGTTACTTCTACGCCGCAACGGTCGCAAACGATTCCCTTATATCTAATTCTCTTGTATTTACCGCAGTGGCACTCCCAGTCTTTGGTTGGCCCAAAGATCTTTTCGCAGAAAAGACCATCCTTTTCTGGCTTGAGTGTTCTGTAGTTAATTGTTTCTGGCTTCTTAACTTCGCCATGTGACCAGCTAAGAATTTTCTCGGTGGAAGCCAGGCTAATCTGTAAAGATTCAAAATTCTTTAATTCCATTTGACTTCCTCCTTTCTACTCTTCTTCACCAGGGAACTCTTCTTCAGGTTCATCGAATTCATCTTCGTCTTCTACATACTCACCGGTTTCATCGGTTTCACCGAATCCAGCGCCGTCTGCAAAGAATTCATTTTGATCCTGAGGATAGTTATCTTTAATCTGGTTGAAGCTTGTGATTGCATCAAGATCAGCATCTTCGCCGATTTCGATTTCACTGCCTTCACCATCAAGAACTCTAACATCCAGTGATAAGCTCTGCATTTCCTTAATAAGAACTCTGAAGCTTTCTGGGATACCAGGTTCTGGAATATTTTCATTTTTAACAATTGCTTCGTATGTCTTAACACGCCCAACAACGTCATCAGACTTAACTGTTAAGATTTCTTGAAGTGTATATGCAGCACCGTAAGCTTCGAGTGCCCAAACTTCCA
>JAUNQK010000055.1 GCA_030536235.1 Bacillota bacterium | reverse complement strand
TGCTATGCAAATGGTAAGCCAGCTCCATTCATTATGGTAGCTTTCTCTGGTGCTCCACTTACACAGACAATTTACGGTTTCCTTCTTATGAACTTCATTAAGAGTGCTGTTACTTCTGGCGCAGATCCAGTTCTCGCAATGTTTACTGGCATTATGGGAGGCCTTGCAATTGGTCTTTCAGCATTCTTCCAGGGTAAGGTTGCTGCAGCTTCTGCAGACGCTCTTGGCGAAACAGGAAAAGGTACTGCTAACTTCTTCATTGTAATTGGTATTATTGAAACAGTAGCTCTGTTTACTTTAGTATTCTGCTTATTATTACTCCAGTAATTAGTGGTATAATACTTGCAGGCCCAATTAAGGGCCTGCATTTTTTTACGTTGTCATTGCGAGGCCGAAGGCCGAAGCAATCTATTTTGACATATGAGCCAAATACAAAAAGACACATTAATAAAAATGTTAAGAACAGAGTTTGGCCTGTTTGTTTTCTCGTTCGGCGAGTTCTTAACTATACTTGGAAATATAGGGTTAACCCCATGGGATACTGTTACCATGGGTATTAGTTATCATGTTCCTATGACTTTTGGTCAAGTGCATGTTGTATCGGCCCTTATAATCGTTATAATCGACCTTATTTTAGGCGAAAAGATAGGGGTTGGCACAATACTTGACGCTGTCTCTTGCGGCACGTTTGTAGACCTTTTCGACCGTCTGATAGCTTTCCAAGGAGCAGCAAATAAATGGGCAGGGCTCGCATTTTTAATTCTTGGGCTCCTTATCATGGCTACCGGGCAAGTCTTTTATATGTCGGGCGGGCTTTCCTGCGGGCCAAGAGATTCTCTTATGGTTGCTGTTGGGAAACGTCTTCCTAAGATTCCAATCGGTTATGTAGATATTCTGATGAAAATTGTTTTAGTTGGAATTGCATTGCTTTTAGGCGGCCCTGTTGGTGCAGGTACTCTAATTGCTATGTTTGGTATGGGCTTTGCAATGCAAATTGTCTATGGTTTATTCAAATTTGACCCTCGAAAAATAAATCAAGAGGGCATTGCAACAAGCATAAAACATTTATTTGGAAATTAAAAAACCGCAGCATTTGCTGCGGTTTTTTAGTTTAGTTTATTTTACTTGTCAACCATTTCTGTGATGTCTGCTTCGCTGTAACCTAAAGCACTTAATACTTCATTTGTATGATATCCTTCTGGGAAACCTGCGTGCTTATATTCAGCTGGGCATTCGCTAAGTTTGAATGGGCAACCAAGCTGTGTAACCTTTGCACCGTTTGAAACAGGAACTTCAACTTCTGGGAACATTCCTCTTGAGAGGAGGTGTTCATCGTGTGAACATTCTTCAAGGCTCATAACTGGTTCGATACAAGAATCGAGTGGAGCACAAATTTCTGTCCATTCATCTCTTGTCTTTGTTAAGAATACTTTCTTAAATTCTGCTTTAACCATAGCGCAATCTGTCTTTAAGATCTTGCCATCAGCCCATTCTTCATGACCCATGGCTTTGCAAAGGCCTGCGAAGAACTTTGGTTCGAGTGAACCTACTGACATAAACTTGCCATCTTTTGTTTCGTAGAAATCATAGATTTCTCCGCCGTTAAGCTGACCATTTTCTCTTTCTGGCATTGGACCACCAGCGAAGAAGCTTGCACCATCCATTGAGTTGAATGGAATTACGCTGTCTTGCATTGATACGTCGATGAATTGACCCTTACCAGTTTTTTCTCTGTAAATAATAGCTGCGCAAATTGATGCAACTGCGTTCATTGAACCACCTGCAACATCTGCAATCTGGAAGTTGTAAAGTGATGGGCCGCCCTGCTTTCTACCTGCTGCATAAGAAATACCAGCACGTGAAAGGTAGTTGATGTCGTGACCAGCTTTCATTGCGAAAGCACCATTCTGGCCGTATCCTGTGATAGCACAATAGATAACTCTTGGGTTAACTGCTTTTAATGCTTCATAACCGATTCCGAGTTTATCCATAACGCCTGGACGGAACTGTTCTACAACGATATCGTATTCCTGAACGAGTTTCTTAACTGCTTCAACAGATTTTTCTTTCTTCATGTTGAGGAAGATAGTCTTCTTGTTTCTGCCAAGCCAGCCCTGAGCGCCAGTAACTTCTGCATCTTTGATTACTGGTGGCCAGTTAACAACTAAGTCGTATTTATCCTTGCTGCTAACCTTAAGTACTTCTGCACCCATATCAGCCAATGTCATTGTGGCATATGGTCCAGGAAGAAGTGTTGAAAAATCTAATACCTTATATCCATCAAGTGCTCCCATTAGTTAAACCTCCTAAAGTAATGAAAGTAATATAATAAAATAGCTTTTTTATATATCTATTATACAATAAAATTAAGGGTTTTTTAGTATGATTTTAGCCTTATTTGTTAAAAAAATCGCAAAGAAATATGGTATAATAATAGTGCTATGTTTTATTAGATTTTTAAGATTTCGGAAAGGAGATAGTATGAACAATACAAAGCCACTTGAAGGTATTCATGTTCTTGATTTAGGACAGTATATCTCAGTTCCAGCAGCAACTGTAATCCTTGCTAGCTGGGGTGCAGAAGTTATTAAAGTTGAATCAACTATTGGCGATCCAATGAGACTTATTGGCGCTACTCTTGGTATGACATGTAATGACGAGCACAACTCATTCTTTGGACACTACAACGTTAACAAGAAGATTATTAACCTTAACCTTAAAGACCCTAAGGGTAAAGAGGTAATGGATAAGCTTCTTGCTTGGGCAGATGTTTTCGCAACAAACTGGCGTCCAAAGGCTCTCGAAAAGAACGGATTAGATTTTGCAACACTTCACGCAAAATATCCAAGACTTGTTTGGGCAGCTATTAATGGTTTTGGTAACTATGGTCCTGAAAAGGACGATGCAGGCTATGATACAGTAGCATATTGGTCACACACAGGAATGCAGATTGACCAGTCTGAAGGTGGCGGCCCAGAAGGCGCTTCCCCAGCAATTCCTTTCTATGGCGTTGGTGATAACTCAACAGCTTCAACACTTGCAGGTGCTATCGGAACAGCTCTCTATCAGAGAGAAAAGACAGGCGAAGGATGCCAAGTATTTGCATCTCTTTATGGCCAGGGTGTTTGGGCTTCAGGTTGCGACTTAATGTCTTGCCAGTATAACAACAATTATCCTAAGACAAGAACAAAGCCAGCATCACCAGTATGCAATACATACAGAACAAAAGATGGTGCATGGATTAATACAAGTATCTTTGATACAAAGATTTATCCAAAGTACTTAAAGGCTATTGGCCGTGAAGATTTAATGGACGATGCTCGTTTCAATAATCCTGATGGCGCAACAGCTAATAGAGACGAAATGTTCCACATCATTGAAGAAGGCTTCTCAAAGTATACATTAGAAGAAATGTGCAAGAGACTTCAGGACAACGATGTAGCATTCTCAAAGATTTTCAGAATTCACGATGTTGTAAGTGATGAACAAGCTATTGCTAACAATATGGTTTATCCTGTAACACATAGAGACGGAACAACAACAATGTTCCCAGCTCCACCAGCAACATTCGGCGATAAGGCTGAACCAAAGATCGATATTCCTTACGGTCGTGTTGGTGAACACTCAGTAGACGTTCTTAAGATGATGGGCTACTCTGATGCAGAAGTTGAAGAAATGCTTGCTAATGGCGTAGCAGTTCAATGGAAAGATAAATAGGCTTTTTAGTAAATAAGGAGATTTGAAATGAAAATTATTACAGCTAGAGAAGCTGCTGATTTAGTCAAGGATAATGATCGTCTTTGCGTGAGCGGTATTATTTGTACAGCAATTCCACAAACTGTCGTAAATGCACTTCATGATAGATTTGTTGAAACAGGTTCCCCAAAGAATATTAGATTATTCTATGAATCAGGCGTTGGTGACAACGGCGACTACGGCATGAATGCACTTGCTTTTGAAGGTCTTGTTGGTGAACTTCAGACATCCCATGTAGGAACAACACCTAAGATGAAGGCTCTTGTTGATGCAAACGCATTCCCTTGCTACATGATCCCACAGGGCGTTAATGCTCAACTTCTTAGAGCTATTGCCGGAAAGAAGCCTGGCGTATTTACAACAGTAGGTCTTAAGACATATGCAGACCCTCGTGTTGAAGGTTGCAAGGCTAACCAAGCTGCAAGAGATTGTGGCAAAGAAGTTGTTGAAGTTGTAAACTTCGATGGTAAAGAATATCTTAGATATTTAACAGAACCAATTAACATTTGTTTCATTAAAGGTTCATATGCAGATACAGAAGGTAATATCTCTATCGAAAAAGAACCTAACGTAATGGATATTTTCGAAGTTGCAGTTGCAACACATAACTGCGGCGGTATCGTTATTTGCCAGGTAGAAGATATCGTTGAAAGAGGCACACTTAAAGCTCACAACGTTCTTATCCCAGGCGCATTAATTGATTACGTTGTTAAGGGCGACGAACTTGGTAATCGTCAGTGCTTAGCAGATCCAGATTTCCACGGTGAATGGTGTGGTGAAAAGAGAATTCTTGCTTCAGCATATACACCAGAACCACTTTCAGAAAGAAAGATTTGCGGAAGAAGAGCTGCTGCTGTTATTAAGAAGGGCGACCACGTTAACCTTGGTATCGGTGTTCCTGAAATGGTATCCGACGTTGCTGCAGAAGAAGGATTCGCAGATGATATTTCACTCTCTATCGAGGTTGGTATCTTCGGCGGCGTTCCACTTGGTGGGCTTAGAATTTGCTGCGCACAGAACCCACTCGCAATTATTCCTCACGTAAATACATTTGATATTTATGATGGTGGCGGAATCAATGTTGCAGTTCTTGGTGCTGCAGAAGTAGATAGTCACGGTAACGTTAACGTAAGTAAATTTGCAGGAAAGATTACAGGCCCTGGCGGATTCATTAACATTACACAGTCTACTGATATTGTATGCTTCGTAGGTACATTCCTTGCAGGTGGCAACAAGTTTAACATCGGCGATGGAAAGCTTGAAATCGTTCAGCAGGGTAAGGCTGTTAAGTATAAGAAAGATGTAGAACAGATTACATTCTCCGGCGACTATGCTCGTGAAACAGGAAAGACTGTTTACTACATTTCAGAAAGAGCAGTATTTAAGCTTGAAAAAGAAGGTATGACCTTAATTGAATATGCTCCTGGCGTAGATGTAGAAAAAGACATTTTAGCTTATATGGAATTTAAGCCAATCATTAGCCCAGATCTTAAGGAAATGGACCCAGCTATGTTCAGAGAAGGTCCTATGGGCATGAAGAAATAATCCGAAATCTAATTAAATACATTAAGGCAGTTATCAAATACGATAACTGCCTTTTTAATTAGATCGCTTCGCTACGCTCGCGATGACACTGTCATTGCGAGGGCTTTAGCTACTTTGTCGTTGCGAGGGCTTTAGCCCGAAGCAATCTATTTATAAATTTGTTAATATTTTAACTTTAATTATGTTTTTATATGGTTTATAATTAAAGTACCTAATAATTTATTAGGGTTGATCAACCTTTATAAGTATCATTTTTTTAGGAGGAAATTAAAATGGGCTATGTAGATTATGAAGTACAGGGTCAAGTTGGTATCGTTACAATTAACAAGCCAAAGGCTCTTAATGCTCTTAGCAGTGAAGTTCTTAATGATCTTAACGCAGCATTCGACGGAATCGATGTAAACGAAGTTCGTTGCGTTGTTATCACAGGTGCAGGCGAAAAGGCATTCGTTGCTGGCGCAGACATTTCTGAAATGGCTGGCATGACAAACCTTGAAGCTGTAGAATTTGGTCTTCTCGGAAACGCTGTTTTCAGAAAGATCGAAAGCTTCCCACTTCCAGTAATCGCTGCAGTTAACGGTTTCGCACTCGGTGGTGGTTGCGAACTTTCAATGAGCTGCGACATCAGACTTTGCTCAGAAAATGCTGTATTCGGTCAGCCAGAAGCAGGCCTTGGAATTACACCAGGTTTCGGCGGAACACAGAGACTTGCTAGACACATTGGTCTTGGCAATGCAA
>JAUNQK010000009.1:7293-23550 GCA_030536235.1 Bacillota bacterium | reverse complement strand
GGGGCCTAACTGCTGTATTGGATGTGCATATATTTTCTGCTGAAATACGATTCATTAATTGCTCATATGCAAACAAAAGCGAACGTTTTCCATAATCTGAACGCTGAGAAATCGCAGCCTTTCCTGTCCCTCTAAATTTTACAAAAATCAACGAATACCTATTATTATCAGACAATATTTCTCCCATTAAATTATATTTCCCTGATGGTGAAATTAAGTATAGATTTGTTTCAAAAGTATCATCATTTAACTTATACCCCTTATCTAAATAGTATTGTTTAAGCGAATGAAATGAGAGTACAGGTATATTTGTTTCTGCCTCTACCAATAAATCATTATGCAAGAATCTCTGCTTATATCTTTCAGTTATCTGATGCTCCGTCATTTCCCTACAAGTAGTTCCAATCCGAATTGGACATCCCAAAGAAGAAAAACCATACTTCTTGATACAGTACAACGGCTTCAAACCTTTTAGCACTGTAACCGCGACAACGATGGTATTGTTTTCTGGAACTATTTCAGGTTTTACACAATCAGTTGCAATGGGTTCTATTTGATCAGAGATTATATTAGCAATCTGCTTCAATGTATCATCTAGGTTTTCAACACCTAAAACTGTACCATCGTCCTTTACGCCTAAATATATCTTTCCTCCATCGCCGTTAAGGAAAGCGACAACCTCTCGAACAAATTTATCATTAAGCTTTTCCTTAAGTTCCACAGTATTTGACTCGAAATATTCCATTGAATTCACCACCTTGTATTAATTATACAGCAATACGGACATTTTGTCAATTTATCAATACATTTATACCGACATTCTAATGCGCAAAAAGAGCCGCCTTACTTTGAATAGGTAAGGCAGCCCTCACACTCACACAACAAACCGGCTAATTCAGCACGAAGCTATTACATACATTTTCCAGGAATGCGGCTTCTACAGGCAATCCGGAAAATACCCCATTTGCATCCGGAACCTCTTCAATGATTATTGTTATAAAACTATCTAAGCTTTCAGCAAAGATATAACCTGTACCCGTATACGGATTCTGCACAAGAAGCGTTTGTGTTCCATTTTTGGATGTGTAATCCCATTGAGTAAAACCATATAAATCATTTATCCCAATTGTGTTTGTATAGAACGCATCTTTTTTTATATGATGCATTTGAAACTGAATAACTTTGTCAAAATCGACGATAACAAGTTCTCCATCAGCTATATAACTTCCATCCTGATGAAGATGACCATACAAACATCTGTATTCAGCGTCCGAAGCTAAAATATCGGCCAATCCCTGCTTCTCCATTTCAGTTTCATCTCTTAAAAAGGTTCCTTTGCCAAGCAGGTGAAGACCGTATTTATTACAAAGCTCATCCACCTTGAGAGTCATTTCCGGAGAATAGCAACGATAAGGTTCATATTCATCCGATCGTCTGTAATCCTCGCGGAATTTATATTCAGGATGTTCGCTCATGTATTCTTCCTCATACTCAAGCCATTCCTGCAAAGCACTGTACGCCGTACTGCCTTCATATCCATTCATAGATAACACTTGCCTGCTGACGTATAGCTTGTCACCAGCGATTTGTTCAGCCTCCGACATTTGAGCTTTTTCAGCATCGTGATCAACAACAACCAAATGCTGAACCCTGTACACATGAACCGCATATACCATCGAAATTGCCAGCAATGCAACAAGTGCTGCAATTAAGTATCTGCGAGGTCTTACATTGGACCTGTTATGCTTTATTACTTCTATGTTTGCATCCATAATGTATTCATCTCGGATTTCTCCAATTGCATCCAAAAGAATTTCCGATCTCATATTCCATATCCCTCCTTACTCAATGTAGTGCGCAGTTTGTCTCTACTACGCTTAAGAATCATTTTTACTTTACTTTCACTATAGCCATAAAACGCAGCAACATCTTTGACTGTTTCAAAATACCAGTATCTTCTGATAAAAACTCTGCGTTCTGATAAAGGCAATTCTTCAAGGAAATCATTCAAAATATCTACCAGTTCGGATAACATCAATTGATTTTCAACATTATCATAAACAGTAAAGCATTCATCTATTTCATCAAGAATCAATGCAGTCTCTTCGCCTCCACGCTTTTTTGCGGTATGATTTCTAAATCGTTTTAAAGAAATGTTTCTTGTTAACTTGCCCAGGAAAGCTGCAAGATTCTCCGGATTGTTTGGCGGAATACTATTCCATGCGGCAAGATATGTATCGTTGAGACATTCTTCGGATTCAGATTTTTCGTGCAATATATTATTCGCTATTGAAAAACAATATGAAGAATACTTTTTCTGCACCTCGCTTATCGCAGATTCGCTCCGTTCGAAAAATAATCCGATTATCTGTTTATCTTCCATCAATCTCCCTTTCATGTTTTATTAAAAGGCCTTTCACATATATACTACCCGAATTTTTTATTCCGTCACATAAAAAAGAAACCACCTGAAAATAGATGGTTCCTCTTTTTGCTTTGCTTGATTGAAAGAACAAGTTCTTCTCCAAATAACTGGAATGCACTTCGAGCTCTAACGCTTTGAGAACTGTGATGCTCTTCTAGCTTTCTTGAGACCGTACTTCTTTCTTTCCTTCATACGTGGATCTCTTGTCATATAACCTGCAGCCTTAAGTGCTGGTCTGTTTTCTGGATCTGCTACGCATAAAGCTCTTGAAATACCATGTCTTAAAGCACCGCTCTGACCTGTTGTGCCGCCGCCCTGTACACGAGCAACAACGTCGAATTTTCCTTCTGCACCAACAAGTACGAGAGGTCTCTTAACTTCTTGTTTTAAAAGGTCGAGCCCGCCAAAATATTCATCAAGGCTCTTACCGTTAATAGTAACTTCACCTTTGCCAGGGATTAATCTTACTCTGGCGATTGAAGACTTTCTTCTGCCTGTAGCGGCATACTGTAATTTAGCCATTTCTTATTCTCCCTTCACTAGAAATTCCATACTTCAGGTTTCTGTGCTTCGTGCTTATGTTCTGCACCTACATAAACCTTAAGCTTCTTGTACATCTGACGACCCATAGGCCCCTTTGGAAGCATATCCTTTACTGCGTGGCGGATAACTTCTTCTGGGTTTCTAACAATCATTTCGTTGAATGTTGTTTCTCTCATTCCACCTGGATAACCAGAGTAGTGCTGATAGATTTTCTTTTCACCCTTCTTGCCAGTAACCTTAACCTTTTCTGCGTTGATTACGATTACATAATCACCAGTATCAATGTAAGGTGTGAAGATAGGCTTTTTCTTTCCTCTGAGAATTGAAGCGGCTTCGCTGCAGAGACGACCAAGTGTCTTTCCGTCTGCATCGAGAATATACCATTTTCTTTCAATTTCAGAAGGCTTAGCAATGTAGCTTGACATGTTTAACCTCCTATGTCTACTTGGTTGGTTTTGCCGGAATCTTTCCTGCGCAAAATTTTAACCAACTTTTTCGGCGCCTACTTACTTGGGGCCTTGAAGAATCAGGGCAATGCAAGTTTTTCGGCACTGCTTCGATAAGCTCGGCTCGGGATACTTAAACCCCTAACCTTTGTTACTTAAGCGCAAAAGCGCGCAGAATTATTATACTAACTCTGCGCGCCATATTCAAGCTATTTTTGCTTGATTTTACAAATTCTCTACCACTGCATCTCGCAAAATATATGCCAGCTGCTGGTGGCCTTTTTCGGTAAGATGTTCGCTATCTAAAGGTGAAACCTCGAGCCTATGCGAGCAATCCACATATATGCACCCTTGCCTTTTAGCAACCACTTCATATAGTGGTGCAATGGCATTAGACTTTCTGATCGACTCGTCGTCAAGCTGGTCGGCAAACGGCGAATTATGGTAGTCTGGCAGTATTACTGCCGGAACCACTATCATTATCTTAGGCACGTATTCTTGTGCCTCAGGGGCGTGATTTTTGGCTTCCAGAGCCAACTTTTCCATGCCATCAGCAATTTGCTGCTCGCTTAAAAACAAATCAGCATTTACATCATTTGTGCCCAGCATAAAAATAACCATGTCGATAGGTTTGTGAGAACTAAAGATTGGCTTAAAATGCGAAAGCCCATTCTTCCAAACATCTTCTCTATCATAGGCTGTGGTTCGGCCGTTTAACCCTTCCGCAACAACCTCGTATTCGTCACCTAAAAGATTCTGCAGAATGGTTGTCCAGCGTTTAGACTTCTCGTATCTTCCGCCCGTAGTTGGACAATAACCATAAGTATTAGAATCACCATAACAAAGAATTGTTTTCATAAAATTACTTTCCGAAAATATCTTCTTCAGTTACCGGAACATCTTCTTCGCTTTCACAAGCACAAGCCTTGTCACATTTTGCTGCAGGCTTTAATTCAAGCTTGCCACTAAACTCACTGCCGCTTGCAGCTTCAATATTAGAAGTCTTAAGATCACCTAATACCTTTGCTGTGCTGTTAAGTTTAGCCATAGTTTGGCATTCGATGTCAGCATCAACAGTGCCATCAATTTCAACGCAGCAAGCATTAATTGTGCCCTTATGATAACCAGTCTTATCAATATGAACATGCTTAGGAGAAACAATATCTCCCTTGATTGTTCCTTTTAACTCTAAGTCTTCTTCAGTTACAAAGTCACCTACAAAAGTAATTCCTTCAGCAATAACAGTTCCATTAATAGGTTTTTCTATTACTTCTTCAACTACTGGAACTTCTACTACAGGTGCTTCTTCTTTCTTTCCGAATAAACCCATTTTGTACTCCTTAAATATCTACTCTGTGGAATGTCTTCTTACCTTTTTTAAGGATCAAACTTCCATCCTTAAAATCATTTAAAGTTACCATATATTTTGTATCTGTAACTTTTTCATCATTAAGAGTGAGACCACCTTGCTGAATAGTTCTAAAACCTTCTCCGTTAGATGGAACAAGTTTGCATTCTCTCATAAGATTTACAATTCCCATTCCTTCGCCTTCGAAAGCAGCTTTATCCATCTTTGTGCTTGGAATATTTGTCATGTCTCCGCCACCACCGAATGCAGCGCGAGCAGCTTCCTGAGCCTTTGCAGCTTCTTCGTCACCATGAACAAGTCTTGTAACTTCATATGCAAGAACTTCTTTTGCATGGTTAATCTCTGCGCCTTCAAGGCCTGCAAGTCTTTTAACTTCTTCCATAGGAAGGAATGTTAACATTCTTAAGCACTTTTCTACATCAGCATCTTCGACGTTTCTCCAATACTGATAGAATTCATATGGGCTGCACTTATCTGCTCTAAGCCAAAGAGCACCCTTTTGTGTCTTACCCATCTTCTTACCTTCAGAGTTTGTAAGAAGAGCAAATGTCATTCCGTAGTACTGATCTTTACCAAGAATTCTTCTTGCGAGATCGCGTCCACCTAAAATATTTGACCACTGGTCGTTTCCGCCAAATTCAATCTTGCAATCAATATCTCTTGCGAGGCAATAGAAATCGTAAGACTGAAGAAGCATATAGTTAAACTCTAAGAATGATAAACCTTTTTCCATTCTCTGCTTGAAGCATTCTGCACGAAGCATATCGTTTACAGAGAACTTTGAACCGATGTCTCTCATGAATTCGAGATAGTTAACATCTAAAAGCCAATCTGCATTGTTTACGCAAACAGCCTTGCCTGGTTCTGGCTTCTTGTTTTCTCCACCTTGTCCAAGAACACCTTTACCCGGAATGTGCTTCCATTCTTCATCGAATTCAAGAAATCTATCAAAGAGTTTTTTAAATTCTTTGCAGTTTTCCTGAATTGTATCTTGTGTCATCATTTGACGCATATCAGATCTGCCGGAAGGATCGCCAATCATTGTTGTACCGCCACCGATAAGAACTACTGGTGTGTGGCCATACTTTTGCATGTACATCATGATGATTACTTGCATAAAGTGACCAACATGAAGACAATCTGCAGTTGCATCAAAACCAATATAGAATTTAACTTTTTCACGACCAAGTAATTCTCTAATTCCTTCGTCGTCTGTTGTCTGTTCTATAAAGCCACGTTCTTTAAGAACATCATAAACATTGTCGAATTTACTAACGTTATCTGGAATTTTAAACATTTTCTTTTTCCTTTACTTTGTGCCAAAGATTCTATCGCCTGCATCACCAAGACCAGGGAGAATGTATTTATTTTCGTTAAGTTCTCTGTCCTTTGCAGCGATGTAAATGTCTACATCTGGATGAGCAGCCTGAAGTGCAGCCATTCCTTCTGGAGCTGCGATAAGGCACATAAACTTAATATTCTTAGCGCCATGCTTTTTAATTTGAGCAATAGCATCTACTGCTGAACCACCTGTTGCGAGCATTGGGTCAACAACGAAAATTGTTCTCTTATCTATATCTGCTGGAAGCTTGCAATAATATTCAACTGGCTGATGTGTTTCAGGGTCTCTATAAAGACCAATGTGTCCAATCTTTGCCTGTGGAAGAATGCTAAGCATTCCGTCTACCATACCAAGGCCAGCTCTTAAAATTGGAACGATTGCCATGTCGGCACCCTTAAGCATCTTAAGTGTTGTCTTTTCCATTGGTGTTTCGATTTCAACATCTACTAATTCGAGATCTCTTGATGCTTCATAAAGCATAAGTGATGCGATTTCACCAACGAGTTTTCTGAATTCTGCTGTCTTTGTATCCTTTCTTCTCATAAGAGCTGTCTTGTGCTGAATGAGTGGGTGATCAAATACATAAACTTTTCCTTGCTTGCTTTCCATTTTATTTTCTCCTTTGTTCTGGCCGTCTCTGCGGCCTTCTTAAACAATAATAAACTTATTAATCTTCTAACATGTTGATACGACGTTCGTGCTTTCCGCCTTCGAATTCTGTATCAAGCCAAATGTCTGTATATCTAATTGCTTCTTCTACACTTAATGAACGTGCACCAAAAGCAACCATGTTAGCATTGTTATGTTTCTTGCACATCTCAGCAGTAAAATCATTGTATGGGAGTGCGCATCTAATGCCCTTTACTTTGTTAGCTGCAATTGAAATTCCGATTCCGGTACCGCAGCAAACAATTCCTTTATCTGCTTGGCCAGCCATAACAGCTTCGCCAACTTTTTTTCCGTAGATAGGGTAATCTACAGATTCTTCGCTGTAACATCCAAGGTCAATTGTCTCGATGTTTCTTCCTTGTAAATGTTTAATAATTTCGTTCTTAAGTGGATAACCTGCGTGGTCGCATCCAAGTACAATTTTCATTTCTAAACCTCTATCACATTATATCCTGCAGATTTTAGCATTCTATTCATTACCGAATAGTTAAGTGATTCCCCGCTAGGAAGCGCCGACGCAAGAATAATATCTGCGCCGCCATCATCTGCATTTCTTAAATCTGCGAAAAGATTTCTTGCAGCAGTTTCGGCATCTTCGTAAATAATTGTTACAACGTTTGCCCCTTCCTGCTTTAATTTTTCCGCTTCTTCGTTAATAGCCTTTTTTACGTTTTCGAAGCTCCCCGAATACAAATTCATTTGAGCCTTTGGCGCATAATGTTTGTATTTCATTCCCGGAGCCCTCGGCACTAATTTGCCTTCGCTATCACTTGGCCCTTCTTTAATCGCAGGGTCGTAATCGCAAGGAAGGCCCAAAATCTTAGTTACGATTTCCGGAGTAATAAGGCCAGGTCTTAAAATCATTGGCAGCTCTTCTGTCATGTCAATAACAGTGCTTTCGATTCCGCCTATGCAAGGTTCGCCCATAATAATTGCATCGATTTTACCGTCAAGATCGTGTTTAACATGTTCCCATTTTGTTGGGCTTGGGCGCCCCGATGTATTTGCGCTTGGCGCTGCAATCGGAACTCCGGCATATTTTATAAGCTTTCTTGCAGTTTCATTAAGAGGGCATCTGATTGCAACTGTATCAAGGCCTCCTGTTGTTGCATCTGGCACGACATCAAACTTTGGAAGAACCAAAGTCATTGGGCCAGGCCATAAAGCTTCTGCCAATTTTCTTGCATTATCAGGAAACCTCATAGCAATGTCGTCTACTTCTTCTGTGCAAGAAATGTGTACTATTAGTGGATTGTCACTTGGCCTTCCTTTTGCTTCGTAAATTGCTTTTGACGCAAAAGCGCTAAGTGCGTTTCCGCCAAGGCCGTAAACAGTTTCCGTTGGAAAAGCTACAAGCCCACCGCTTTTAATAATCTCTGCTGCTATTTTTAAATCTTCGTCTGAAGTTGTTAAATACTGAGTCTTCACTAGAAATTCTTCATCTTCTCGGCCTGTTCGGCAGTGATAAGTGCATCAATAATTTCGTCCATATCACCATCAATAAATTGATCGAGTTTATATAATGTTAAATTAATTCTATGATCTGTAACTCTTCCCTGTGGGAAGTTGTAAGTTCTAATTCTTTCAGATCTATCGCCCGAACCTACTTGGCCCTTACGAAGCTCTGCTTGTTCGTCATGCTGCTGCTGCTGGAAGAAAGCATAAAGTCTGCTCTTAAGTTCTGTAAATGCTTTTTCCTTATTCTTAAGCTGCGACTTTTCGTCTTGGCACTGAACAACAACGCCTGTTGGAATATGTGTAAGTCTTACTGCGGAGTCGGTCATGTTAATATACTGCCCGCCGTGGCCCGAAGCTCTAAATGTATCAACACGAATATCATCCCAGCTAAGATCAACTTCTACATCTTCAACTTCTGGCATAATTGCAACTGTTGCTGCTGATGTATGAATTCTGCCGGCACTTTCTGTTTCAGGAACGCGCTGAACTCTGTGTACGCCCGATTCATATTTAAGTCTGCTGTAAGCCCCCTTACCAATAATTCTAACAACGGCCTGCTTATAGCCACCGATTCCGGTATCATTAACATCTGTTAATTCAACCTTATAACCGTGGCGCTCTGCATAGCGAGAATACATTCTTAAAAGATCGCCTGCAAATAGAGCTGCTTCTTCTCCGCCTGTACCTGCACGAAGTTCAAGATAAACGTTCTTTTCATCGTTAGGGTCTTTAGGAAGAAGTAAAATCTTAAGTTGCTGTTCGAGCTCTGCGAGTTTATCTTCACATTCAGAAATTTCAAGCTTTGCCATTTCGCGAATTTCGTCATCATTTTCGCTAAGCATTTCTTTTGCACCAGCAAGATTTTCTTCTGTCTTTTTATATTCTTTATATGCTAAAACAATTGGTTCGAGTTCGCCCAATTCTTTCATGTATGTGCGCCATTTACCCTGATCGGAAATTACATCTGGGTCGGATACAAGCATACTGAGTTCTTCATATTTTTGTAAAATAAAATCAAGTCTTTTAAACATAACAATCCATTATATCATAAAACGCATTCACCCAAAACTTCGCCAATTGGCTGGGCATAATGAATATCGGCCCAAGCGTCTTGCGAGGTTGAAGATTTATTAATAATAACTAATTTGTGCCCGGCTTTATTTCTGTCAAAGTAATTTACAAAGCCTGCTGCCGGATATACAACAAGAGATGTTCCACCGATAATCAGCATGTCGCATTCAGAGATAGCTTTGATGCTGCTATACATCGTGCTATCGTCAAGACATTCGCCGTATAAAACAACGTCTGGCTTAATTACGCCGCCACATTTTGGACAAATTGGAACACCATCTTTGCAGTTAGCCGGGTTCATAATAAAATCAAGGCTGTAAGGCGTGCGGCAGCTGCGGCAATAATTGCGCTGAACACTTCCGTGAAGCTCATAAACAGTTTTGCTTCCGGCTGCTTGATGAAGCCCATCAATATTTTGAGTAACAACTGCGGTAAGTTTTCCCATCTCTTCAAGCTTTGCCAGTGCAAGGTGGGCTTTATTTGGTTTTACATCTTTTGCAATTAAATTCTTTTTATAATAATCAAAGAAGGTTACTGGGTCGCTTTCAAAGAAATCAATGCTTAGCATTTCTTCTGGGCTTCTGCCATAGTTTTGCTTTGCGTTGTACAAACCATTTTCTGATCTGAAATCGGGAATGCCACTTTCAGTCGAAACCCCAGCGCCACCAAAGAATACAATTTTCTTTGCATCTTTAATTGCTTGTTTTAAATCATCGTACATAACTAAAATAAATTACGTTTATATTCTTTATACATTGCCTCGAGCTGAGCCACTTTATCTAATGCCTCAATCTGAAGCTTTGATGCTAAATCGTAATCGCCTGCAGTAAATGCTGCTTCAAGTTTAGTAAGAAGGCTTTTCTTGCGCGCACTATCTTGAGCAAGACTCTTGCGAAGTTTATCAATCTTTTTCCAGCGAAGCTCGTCAATATCTGTTGATTCATCTTCAATGTAATGAAGCTGAACAGCATTGTGGCAAATATCTCTCATCTTTGGAATGATTCTTTCAACCTGCTCTGCACACCAAAGTTTAAGTGTTGCAGCCTTAAAGCTTTCGAGATCTCTTTCGTCCATTACGCCATCTTCAAAAAGCAACTTTGTTTTGGCTTTGTTATCATCAAATAAGCAAAGTGATTCCCAAACTGTTGCAGGGCATTTACCAAAGAGCTTTTCTCTTTCTTCTGCAGAATAATCTGTAAAGATATCATTTTCTACGCGGTAAACTCTATCTTTTTCTAAATAGAAATCTTCTTCGCCATATTTTTTTGATACCGATTTTTCAAGTTCTTCCGGAGTCTTCTTTGCTTTTAGACATTCTTTAATACCATCAAGCATTGCGAGGTATCCGGCAGCAATTACAAGATATGTATTGCTTGCAGGGTTTGGAGATCTAAGCTCGAATCTCGTTGCCATAGTATTATTCACATCACGAATAAGACCTGCTAAAACAGTTCTGTTTCGGCTTGGGCTTTCAACGCTGTGGCCAAGTGAGGTTACAGTGCAAATTGGTGCTTCGTAGCCCACTTTAAGTCTATTAAAAGCATCGTTTGTTGCACTTACAAACGGCGAAATAATTTCGTAGTTCTTTAAAAGCCCCATAAGTGCGCCATAGCCAATTGGAGACATAAAGTCTTTATGCATATCAAGAGGGCTAAACACATTTACTGTTCTGCCATCTTTAAGCTTTGCTACTACGCCAAAATGTGTATGCTTTCCGCTTCCGGCAACGCCAGCAACTGGTTTAGCCAAGAAAGTAACATCAAGCCCATAAAGCCTAAACGTATCTTTAATAATGTTTCTAACTTCGTAATCATTATCTGCGGCCTGCATTGGGCTGTCGTATTTCCAGTCGATTTCAAGCTGCTCCATGATGTGCGTGAAGCCTTCAGCGCTAAGCTCTGGCGTAACACCGCCAACCTCTTTATGGCCCATCTCAACTTCAAGGCCTGCGTTTTCAAGTCTAATTAAAGTTCTTTCAAGCGCAGTTCTAACCGGGCCGATAGTACGTTTCCAGTACTGCTCTTTCATTTGCTGAGATGCGTGAAGCCTTTCTTTATCTGCAACTTCGTGCGGAGTCATTACATAAAACTCCATCTCTGTTGCATTAGTTAATTTGATTTCTTCAATATCATCTGCACTATCAAATGGAAGATAATCAAGCACGTATGGGTTTTCTCTAATTAAGCTGGCAAGGTCTTTTTTGAATTTAGTTGTTGCGTCGCGAAGTATTGCGCGCGAACCAACTTCTTCTACTTCATTGTGAATTAAGTATGCCGGAATTCTGATAGTTCCTGTCCAGTTACCTGTTTCAGGGTCAATATTATCTGCGTTGTAATCTATATACCAAACGCAGTCGCTATCAGGAATAATATCAACACGTGCATTTGAAATATCTGCAATCTTAGGAAGAAGTACAGACGAACCATCTGTTTGTGCGCCACGCTTCATAAAGCCATCGTAGTCTTTTAAAAGCTGATGCACAGGAATTTTTTCGTCTGTATCATTTCCATAAATATCAAGGCCTACTAAAGAAACAAACTTAATTTCGGGATGCTCTTTTATTAAAGCAAGTAAGTCTTCTTTATTATGTTTTTCTTTTTCTATTTTATAAATCATTTATAACTTATTAAATTTTTCTAAAAGCTTATTAAGAACATCTTCGGTTTGCTTTATTAATTCTTTCATCTGTTCTTTTTCTTTAAGCTCTTCTTCGCTTGGAAGAACAATGTCTTCTTCTGTAGGGTCAACTACAGGTTCTACTACCTCGATATCATCTGGGTTTTGTGCCATTTCATGACCCGTTTCAATAGGGTTTGCTGAAAGAAGCGGTGCGCCGGCACCTTCGCCAAATAATGTATCAAGACATTCCGGCAGAGTTGATTCATATGCAAGCTTGTCGCCGTAGTACATGATTACACGTTTAACTTCTGGCAAGCTGCTTGAACTACTTTCCATATAAATTGGTTCGGCATAGATAAGTGAATCTTCAACAGGGAATACGAAGAGGTTACCTCTGTTGTAGCTTACGCCGCTGTTGTTCCAAAGTGAGAATTCCTTTGAAATATCGGCATCTTGGTTAATCTGTGCTTCGATCTGAGCCGGGCCGTAAATAATTCTATCTTTTGGAAGTCTATATAAAACAAGCTGTCCGTAGTTTGCGCCGTCGTTTCTGGCAATAAGAATACCTGTCATGTTAGACTTTCCGTCTGGTGTATAAGGAACAGAAGTAATAAATTCAGCAGTGCTTTCTCCTGGCAACTTCATGATAAAGTTGATTGGTGAAAGTTCTGTTTCTGACTGCCCGTATACTTCTTTTGCGATTGCCCAAAGGTCTTCGTTCTGATAGAAAACTTCTTCGTTTGTCATGTGATACTTCTTGTAAACAGAAGCCTGAATCTGAACAAGAGCGTTTGGATACTTCATATGTGATTTAAGTGATGCAGGCATTTCGCTAAGCTCTTTGAAGAGAGTTGGATAAATCTTAGATAGTGTCTGCGCGATAGGGTCGGCCTCGTCAACAATATAAAAATCTGTTTTGCCGTTATAAGCATCAACGATAATCTTTACAGAGTTTCTAATATAGTTGATATCACTTTCACCACTATAAGGCTCGCTATATGGATAATATTCTGAGCATGTATATGCATCAATCATCCAGAACAGCTTTCCTTGTTCGTCAACAATCAAATATGGGCTGCCGTCGTAAAGAAGGAAAGGTGCAATCTTTTGAACTCTTGTCATGATGTCTCTATAAATCATGATTCTTGAGTCTTTATTAATGTTGCCCGAAACGAGAAGCTTCATGCTGCCTTCGCGAATCGCAAACATTATTTTTCTAAAGAATGTAAGAGGAATTCCGCCATCGCCTTCGTATTTGCAATAAACATTTTCTTCTCCGGAAGGATAGTCGAATTCTTCTTCATCTGTGTTAACGATTACATAATCGTCTGTGCTTTCACCGTAGTAAATTTCCGGGCGAGTAATCTTAATTTCCGGAACTTCAGATACAGGTGGAATGCTGTCGATTAACATGTCTGGCTGTCCGCTGCTTGTAATCTTATCTACTCTGCTTAATGTAATGCCATAACCATGAGTGTACTTTAAGTGGCGAATAAGCCATGAATCTTCTACCTTTTCTTGATCGATTTCACGGCCCGATAAGAATACTTGTGTGTATTCACCGTTAACATAATATCTATCAACATCTACATCGTTAAATGTATAGTAAGATCTGATTGATTGTGTTTGGTTGTAGAATTGTTCAGCTGGTTCGAAGTCGTTGATTCTGATGTTTGAGAATGTTTCCATATTATCTAAGACATCTGCCTTAGTTAATGTATTCTCCGGGCTAAAATCTTTTACTTCGATATCGGAAAGGCCGTAGGCCTTTCTTGTGTAATCAATGTTATAGCCAATGTATTTGCTTTCTTTGTTGATTTCATCAGGGCTTACTACTAAGTTCTGAACGACTCCGGCAAGCGGACCATTAACTGCAATAGCAAGAACGATGATTGCAGGGAAAACAATGCCAACTAAATACTTGTGTCCCTTTACTGCAATAACAAGAGTTGCTGCGGAAACGAGTGAGCAAATCTGAACTATCTTGTAAATAGTAAGTGTTACTTTAATATCGGTATAGCCTGCGCCGTATGCAACGCCGGTTCCGCCGTAGAGCAAATCGAACTGCATCAAATAAAAACGAACTGCAACTGCAAGGAAGAATAAAACCCCAAGAATTACAATTTCATTTGAAGCAACTCCAAGAAGAGCGTGAAGCTTTCCTTTGAAATTTCCAAGGTCGATTTGTGGCCCTTTATAAATAATGCCATTGCCTTCGCTTTGGCCATCTTCATAACGCGGCTCTCTCTTATCAGCCATGCTTAAAAGCAGTACGTAAAATACAACTGTTAAGCCGATAAGAATAACTGCAAATAAAAGCGCAAAGTTTGCAAGGCCTTCTAAGAATTCGAGCTTGAATACATAAAAACCTACGTCTTTATTAAAGAGTGGGTCTGCTAAATCGAAGCTTGTGCTGTTTGCGAATTTAAGAATTTCAAACCACATGCCATCGATAAGTGATGCTGCAAGAATAATTCCAAAGACTGCGGCTAATATATACATAAGCATAGCCAAGCGTTTTCTTTGAATATCTTCTACAATGAAGTTATTCTTTGCAAGAAAGTTTCTCTTTAAGAATGCAAGGAAAACTAAAGCGAGTGCTGCCGAAATTAAAAATGCCGGAAGCCCGATTTTAATCTTGGCAACTATTTCTGTAAAGAATACAGAAACATAGCCCACCTCGCTAAACCACATCCAATCTGTGATAAACCCGGTGAGGGCAACTGCAATTGAAATTAAAAATACAACTGCGAAAACGATAAGGCCTAATGCAGGCTTTTTTCCTTTAAATGATTTTTTCATAATCTCCCCTAATTGTTGTTACCATAGTCATCGTATTCAACGATCTTGTAATCATCCCCAACTTTTGTCATACGATAAACTAATCTTGATGGCACTTCTGTAGTGCTACTTCCGTTTTTGACAAGAATGTCTTCGTCAGCGAAAACAAAAATGTCTTTTGAATCTTGACGAATTTCCCCAATGTTTAAAGATTTAAATTCTTCTTTAATTTTTCCGACACCGTCAAATGAACTTGCAAGTCTAAAAGCTTCCCCATCTGCTTTTAAATAATCAAAACAAGAAATGTCGCTGCCGGTATTTACATAATCAATCCATGCGCAGTTGTACTTAACAAGTACTTCTGTTGCTGCGTTGATAATGTCTTCGTCTGTTACGATTGTGCAAGAGCCAAGATTGTTATATCCATACTTGCCATCTTTGCTATACTTAGAACCTTCTACATCGCAGCTTACTTTTTCAATATTTGTATTGCATGCCTGGATAATTTTTTCTTGATCAGTAAGTTCTACTACTGGTTCTGGATCTTCTTCTTTCTTGTGCAGGAAGTCGAAGTTTAAATTGCTAAATCTATCTTCAATTTTTGTAAGAACTTTGTCTGCTTCGATGTTAACGTTGTAGAAGAAGTCGCGAATTGGGCTGTCGTCTACAAAGCTAATTACTGCTAAATCTGCACCGATAAATAAAGCTATTAAGAGCAGAAGAATAAGTAAGAAACGGCCAAAACCGCCCTTCTTTTTTGAGTTCTTTTGATCTTCTGCTTCTTGACGCTGTTTATCCCATTCGTCAAAAATGCTCTTAATTTCGAGTGCGCTTGTTCTATCTAAATCTTCTTTTGAATCTTTGTTTAAATAAGCTAAACGAGCAGCTGCCATGTCGTCTAAATCTTTTTGACGCTTTTCTGCATCGTATTCGATTTGACTAACTGCTTCTTCAACCTTCTTTGCAACTTCGTCGATTTCTTTTTTAAGCTCTTCGTTTGTTATAACAAGAGTTGCTTCGTTTTCGTCAGGGTCTTTTGTCCCTTCGAAAATCATTTTGTCGAAATCTGTTACAGGGCTTTCACCAAATAAGTCGCCATTCTTTTCGTCTACTTTTTTAGACAGTTCTTCAAAAGCCTGCTCTGCTTTGGCAATGTTTGAATCATAAATCATTGTCTTATCATCTGCAGGTGCTTTTGCAGCGCTTGCTGCTACTGCAGCAATTTCTTGTGCAGGGACTTTAAGTGATGTTGCGTTTGTATCAAATTTTCTTTTATAGTTTTCGTATTCTTCGTCGAGAAGTTTTTGGAAGTCTTCGTTCTTTTTATAGAATGTGAAGAACTGTTCGTCTGTAGGCTTGCTATCTTTTAATTCTTCTTCGAGCCAGTTATCGACATCAATCGGATTCTTGATTGCTGCCGGCGCTGTTGTTTTTGCTTCTACGTTTGAAGGAATCGTGTTTTGTGTTTGCACTGGTGCTGCTGGTGCAGGTGCTTGCTGCGTCGCCTGAACTGGCGCTTGCTGAACAGGTGCTG
>JAUNQK010000009.1:5759-7193 GCA_030536235.1 Bacillota bacterium | reverse complement strand
CTGAACAGGTGCTGGTGCTACCTGCGCTGGCGCTACCTGGAATGTAGGCAACTGCATTGTTGTTTGCATTGCCGGAATCTGCTGAACATATACAGGCTGCATCTGAGGCATTGTTGGTGCTACATAAACAGGCTGAACCGGTTGCACTGGTTGAACTGGCTGAGGAACTACCCAAGGGGCACTCGGCATTGTCCATGCAAACTGCGGTGAAACATATTGATAAGGAGTCTGAGCTTGAGGTTGCTCTTGCTTAGGCTCTTCTTTTTTGTTTTCGTTTCCGGCCTTCGAGATGAAACCTTCGCTTGCATCTTCAGCCATGAATGAATCGCGCTTTGTTGTTCGATTCATGTCTGGCCAAGTCATTTCGATTTCTTCCATCTTTCTTGGCTTTGGAAAATCGATTGTATTCCAAGAGAACTCCCCACCAGCGTTAATTGTTTCTGGAACAGGGGTGCCGCATATTTCACAGTATCCTTTGTTCGGATTAAGTTCGCGCCCGCAAACCTTACATTTCATTAGAATTCTCCTTCGTATTTATCTGTACATAGTCATACTTATCTACATTATATTACAACGGCATGTCAATGACAATAATTTCTATTTATGGGCAGAAATAATTGCGGTTTTTTGTTGACTTTTGCGCCCTATTTTGTTAGTATTATTAGTGCGTTCAGCGATTCGGGCCATTAGCTCAGTTGGTAGAGCACCTGACTCTTAATCAGGGTGCCCGGGGTTCGAGCCCCCGATGGCCCACCAATAAAGAAAACACCGATTATTGATCGGTGTTTTTTTTATTGCTTTGGCCATCGGGGGATAGACACATCTGTCATCGCGAGCGCAGCGACGCGATCTAACTAGATTGCTTCGGGCTAAAGCCCTCGCAATGACAACAAGTCTAGGACCACTCGCAATGACACACTTCTAAAGCTCGCAGCACATCTCATGCCACACATCGCCGCCCCAGGTGGAATCTGCCATGCCAAGATCGGCAAAGCCCCACTTGCTATACATTGGCACTTTAGTATCGTGGCAAGTCAAAATCAGACGCTTTTTCCCGGCAGCTTTCATAAGTTCTTTATATCTTCTAACCAATTCTTCCGCCAGGCCTTTATGCTGATACTGCGGCAAAACCGCAATGCCGACAAGCATAATGTTGACTCCGGCATCGTTATTTAAGGTCTCGTTGGTAAAGAATTCATCTCTAAACTTGCCTTCGTTTGTTGAGATCCCATTGATGTATCCGGCCAATTTGCCAGTTTTTCGGTCGATTGCAACGAAAAACAAGTGGCTTAGGGCTTTTATTCGCCTGTCCATAACCTCGGGCCCGTCTGCCTCGTTTGGAGGAAAACAGACATGTTCAATCGCCGAAGCCTGCTCGCTCTCGCTAATATTTATCTGTCTAAATTCATAATCTGTAAGCATATCATTATTATA
>JAUNQK010000009.1:0-5659 GCA_030536235.1 Bacillota bacterium | reverse complement strand
TCTCGCTAATATTTATCTGTCTAAATTCATAATCTGTAAGCATATCATTATTATAAAGTATTTCTGCCTATTTTTGCCTAGCAAAAAACCGAGGCTCTACTACTACTTTTTCCTCGGCTTTCTTTACGCTATTTTATCAATTATTTTTAGGAGTATTCGGCTTTTTTTCACCAAACAAGGGAAGATTATAGACACTTCGCCGGCTTTTGTCAAACAAAAAAGCCCTAAAAAGGGCTTTGTAATTGTTTTGTAATATTTGGTTATTACTACTATTTTTTAGGCTCAAGTTTTTCCTGGCCGCCCATGTATGGACGAAGTACTTCTGGAATAAGTACTGTGCCATCTGGTCTATAGTTGTTTTCAAGGAAAGCGATAAGCATTCTTGGTGGAGCAACTACAGTGTTGTTTAATGTGTGTGGAAGATAGTTTCCGTTTTCTTTATCGCGAACACGGATGCCAAGTCTTCTTGCCTGAGCGTCGCCTAAGTTAGAGCAGCTTCCAACTTCGAAGTATTTCTGCTGTCTTGGAGACCAAGCTTCAACGTCGCAAGATTTGCACTTAAGATCTGCTAAATCGCCTGTGCAGCATTCAAGTGTACGTACCGGAATATCTAAGCTTCTAAAGAGTTCGACTGTGTAGCTCCAGAGCTTGTCATACCAAGCCTTTGATTCTTCTGGTTCGCAAATAACAACCATCTCTTGCTTTTCAAACTGGTGAATTCTATAAACGCCACGTTCTTCGATTCCGTGAGCGCCAACTTCTTTTCTAAAGCAAGGGCTATATGATGTTAATGTTTGCGGAAGCTGATTCTTTTCTAAAATCTGGCCAATATATCTACCAACCATTGAGTGTTCTGATGTACCGATTAAGTAAAGGTCTTCGCCCTCGATCTTGTACATCATGTTTTCCATTTCGCTAAATGACATAACGCCTTTTACTACATCGCCGTGAATCATGAATGGCGGAATGAAATATGTAAAGCCTTTGTTAATCATGAAATCGCGAGCATATGAAAGAATGCTGGAATGAAGTCTTGCGATATCGCCCTTAAGATAATAGAAACCATTGCCTGATGTGCGGCGTGCGGAATCAAGATCGATACCATCGAAGCTTTCCATAATATCAACGTGATATGGAACTTCCCATTCAGGAACAACTGGTTCACCATACTTTTCGATTTCTACATTTTCGCTGTCATCTTTTCCAACAGGAACAGAATCGTCAACGATTTGTGGAATAACCATCATGCATTCCATAAGCTTTGCAGAAAGTTCTTCTTCTTTTGCTTCGAGGTTTGCAAGCTCGTCTGCCATTTCAGTTACTTTCTTTTTTGCTTCTTCTGCTTCGTCTTTTTTTCCGGCTTTCATTAACTGGCCGATTTCTCTTGAAACGCTGTTTCTATTGTTTCTAAGTTCGTCGCCACGTGTTTTGCATGCACGAATTTCTTCGTCGTATGCGATAGCTTTATCAACAAGTGGAAGTTTTTCGTCTTGGAACTTCTTCTTGATATTTTCTTTTACGAGATCTGGATTGCTTCTTACAAACTTAATGTCTAACATATCTTTACCTTCTTTATCTTATTTGGTTAATAACCATAAAATTAACTAATTTATAATGCTTGTGCGAGTTTGTCAAACTCTTCAAGGCTAAGGGTTTCGGCCCTTCTTTGTGGCTCAATTCCGATGGAACTGAGCAATTCTGAAATAGCCTGTTTATCTCGATTGCCGTATCCGGCCAAACTATTTGCAAGAGTTTTTCTCTTTTGCGAGAAGCTTTGCTTAACTACCGAAAAGAATTTTTCTTTGTCGCAGCTAACCGGCACTTCTTTTCTAAACTCTAAATTTACTACTGCGGAATCGACATTTGGAACCGGCATAAAGAGTTCTCTACCGACAGTTCGTATATACGTTGGCTCGCAGTAATACTGAACAAATACCGACATATACCCTCTTTTTCTTGTCCCGGGCTGGGCGCAAATTCTATCTGCAACTTCTTTTTGGATCATCAAAGTAAAGTTTGTAAATGGAATGTCGCTACTTAAAACCTTCTCAATTATTGGTGAGGTAATGTTGTACGGAATGTTTCCAACAATTTTTATTTTGTCAAACTCATTTGCATTTTCTTGTTGCAACAATTTATTAAAATCAACTTGCAAAACATCATCGGCAATAATGTCTACCTTGCTGTTTTTCGCAAATTGATCTCTTAGTCTTATGACAAGTCTTGGGTCAATTTCAATTGCTGTTAGGTGCCCAACTTCTTCTGATAGCGGAATCGTGAGGGCTCCGGCACCAGGGCCAATTTCTAAAACGAAATCGTTTTCACCCGCGTTAAATGCGTGAATAATATCGTCTATTACTTCGCTGCTTTGAATGAAGTTTTGACCAAACTGTTTTTTTAAATGTAAACTTTCGGGCATTAATTCTCCTTATTTGGTCTTTACCGTTTCTTCTAATTCTTCAGCTTCTTCGTTAAGTTGCGGGTTAACGATGTACATTACTTCGCCATCATTAATCATGTGAAGCTCGACTCTTGCAGCGTTTTCTACGTATTCGTCGGAATCGATTTCTTGAAGTTCGGCTGCAAGTGAATCTGCTTTTTCTTTCAAGCTTTGAAGCTCTTTTTCGGCATCACGTTTTTGCAGCTGAAGATTTGTCAGCTTAAGCCCGGCATTAATTACAAAAGCTGCAGCGATAGCTAAAACGCCAATAGCTAAAATTAATTTTTTAAGGTTATACTTCTTTCGAGGGGCCTTTGGCTTTCCAAGAGAAACTCTCTCGTGAGCATTTCCTTTAATGATTTCAGCCGGAAGCGGAACTCTTACATCGGCCTTGCGACGCGCTTCTTCTTTGCGCGCATTTCGCCTTGCAGAGATTTCTCTATCTTCTTCATTACTAAGAAGCTTCTCTTCATATGTACTAAAATGATAACGATCGCTATTCAATATTTGCAATACCTCTATGTGTTACCAATGGCAGGCAAATTATCATTGTGGTTCCTTTTCCAAGTTCACTTTGAACTTCGATGGTGCCGTGATGTTCTTCGATAATTTGCTTTGAAATTGCAAGGCCTAAGCCCGAGCTTCCCATAGCTCTACTTCTTGCCTTGTCTACTCGATAGAATCTTTCAAAAATTCTTGGAAGGTCTTCTTTTGAAATGCCAAAGCCATCGTCGCTAATTGTAATGTTTACAACAGCGCCTTCTTTTACGGCATTTAATTCTATGTGTCCACCTTCGTCTGTGTATTTGACAGAGTTTGAAATGATATTTAAAATTACCTGTTCAAATCTATCTTTATCAAATGCAACTCTAAGCTCTGTATCTTTATCAAACAAAGCTGTAAGAGTTTGCTTTTTTTGTTTTGCGATTGGAATCATCTTTTCGTAGCAAGAAATCAAAAGATCGGTAATGTTTCCTTCTTTGATGTTCCAACGTTCTTGCTTATGATCTAAGCGTGATAACTGAAGCAGGTCTTTAACAAGTCGAGTCATTCTGTCTGCTTCGCTGTCGATTATTTCTAAGAAGTGGTCTGATGTGTCGGGGTCTACTCCGCCATCCATCAGAGTTTCTGTATATGCTTTTACTGTTGCAAGCGGTGTCTTAAGCTCGTGAGAAACATTGGCTACAAAGTCTTTTTGCATGTCCTCGAGCTTTTGTCTTTCAGTGATGTCTTGAAGAAGAATCAAGACTCCGGCACCTGCATCTTCCAAAGTAATGCGGCCATATCTAACTTCGAAGGTGCAATCGTTGTAGTCGAAGTTGAGGCTGGTGTCGCCTTCTATAGAATTGTTGACAACTGTTGATAATGAAAGCTCTGGAGTGATGTGCCCCAAAATACTTTCATAATTGCAATCGCTTGCGCTAATTTCTTCACCAATGCCCAGCATATTTCGAGCTGCTTCATTGATGTGAACAACTGTGCCATCTTTAGTGATAGCAATAAGGCCGTCGGCCATGTATTTTAAAATGGTTTCGAGCTTGCTCTTTTCGCCTTGAATTTCGTCGAGCGTTTCGTCGAGCTTGCCTTGCATCATGTTAAACATGGTAGCCAGCTGGCCAATTTCATCGTTCGATTTTACCGGAACCTCGCTGCTAAAATCACCTTCCGACATTTTAGCAACTGTTTCTGTTACCTTGTTAATTGGCGATGTAATATTGTTTGCTAAAAGTAAACCTAAAATAACTGTGATAACTAAGGCTATTAAAGTTCCTCTAACAAAGATTCGTCTGCTTTGAGACGTTAGATTGTTGATGCTTGTTTTGTCTGCTCTGATAAATACGACTCCGCTGGTTTCTCCGGTAGAATCAGAAACGATAGGATAGCAGAAATTTTTTACGCTTACACTTTCTGCTGTTACTACATCAGACTCTTGCGGAGTTAAGCTAGACATAACGCGCGTAATAAGCCCGGCATCAAATATGTTTGCTGCCGGAGTGTTTGTGATAGCTGTGTTCGTAGAAGCTATAACTAAAAGGTCGTTATTTACAACCGAAATTTCTTCGGACATTGCAAATGAGAAACCTTGTGAAAGATAGCTTTGAATTTCTTCTTGGCTTTGTGTTAAATCGTCATATGATTCAAGAGTTTTTATTAGGCCGCTCTCATTCACAGTATTATCAATATTCTGTTGTAACGAAGAGAACTGATAATCTTCAATTTGGTTAAGCAGGAATACCGATACGATACTCATCGCTACAAATACCAACATGAAATAGATTAACGCCATTCTCCAGCGTATGCTTGTTTTAGCTTTTGGAAACTTCATTAACCTCTACTAAAATAGTAACCTATTCCTCTCTTTGTTACGATGTACTTTGGATCGCCAGGATCATCTTCTAACTTTTCACGAAGTCTTCTTACAGTAACATCTACTGTTCTGATGTCGCCGTAATACTCATAGCCCCAAACTTCTTCGAGAAGCTGTTCACGTGAGAATACCTTGCCTTCGCGTTCTGCTAAATACTTAAGAAGTTCAAATTCGCGAAGAGTAAGATTTAATGCTTCTCCGTTCTTTTTGATTTCGTAACGATTTAAATCGAGTACAATATTTCCAAACTCTTTAACTTCAACAGTTTCTTCTTCGCCTGCTTGAAGTGATGTTCTTCTAATATTGGCCTTGATTCTTGCTATAAGCTCGCGCATACCAAAAGGCTTTGTAATATAATCGTCAGCACCAAGTTCTAAGCCAAGAACTTTATCAACTTCTTCTTCCTTTGCTGTAAGCATAAGAATTGGAACATTGCTCTTTTCTCTAACCTGTTTGCATACTTCGAATCCGTCCATAACAGGAAGCATGATGTCTAAGAGAATCAAATCTACATTGCCTGTGAGGGCTTTTTTAAGACCTTCCCCGCCATCGAAAGCTGTGTCAACTTCGTATCCTTCTTTTCTAAGATTGAATTTAATAATATTAGAAATAGGAGCTTCGTCTTCGATTATTAAGATTTTCTTTGGGCTTTCGCTCATATATAGTCCTCCTGTGTTTTATCACATAGTCATACAGTATAATTATACCATATGGGAGTTCTATAGAGTATGAAAATTAAGTAGATTCTGTCGTCATTGAGTTTTTAATAGATTGCTTCGCTGTCGCTCGCAATGACAATAGAAAAGCCGCTGCATTAAAGCAGCGGCTTGCCGAATACATATACCTGAATA
>JAUNQK010000054.1 GCA_030536235.1 Bacillota bacterium | reverse complement strand
ATAAAAGTGACTTTATTGCTAAAGCTGGTGAGGAAAGCCCCATTGCTGCCATGGCAGTTGCGCCCAGATTTCTTGAAACAATAATGTGGTCAATAAGTACGGTAAGACTTTCCGAAAGATTAATGACAAAAAATGAAACCGTATATTGATACATAAGTTTTTTCAGGAGATTCTCATTCATAATAATTAAATTTTATTCTTATATACTTTAATGTTCAAGCACTATTATTTCCCATAAAAAGTAAATAAAAAATCAAAAAACCCTTTCATTAGGGTTTTTCTAATGAAAAGGGTTTGTTTCAATTACTTAAATCCATTCATAACAAGATTCATGTTCTATTTCGTATTTTGAAACACTATCTAAGCGAAACAAGTCACAATTTGAACGAAATTTTAGTTTAACAGTGCAAGAATAGTTTTCATTTTCATCTATTGGCTCATAAAAATCCAACGAAACAAGGCTTAACTGCCCATTACTATAACATTTCATAGATTGTCGATTATACTCTACTAAATAATTAACATTTCTCTCGGCCAAATCTTTATCGAAAATGATTTCCCCTTTTGAAATGTCCCCTTCATCTTCTTCTAAAGATATGGCTGCAGTTGCTGCACATTCTTCTGTTAAAACTTTTAGATTCGAGCTGATTATAAGATAATTATTCATATCCGTTTGATATACAAGACCACATATGCCAAAAATAATTATCCCCAGAGAAACTATAAAGCTTTTCATGTCATATCTAAATATTCACTCGAAGTATAAGAATCAATTACATAATCATAGGAATTATCTTCTGTCATAGCCTTAACCATGGCATTTTTCATTCTGACTGATACAGAATAATGAATTAATTCACCTCTATTATGTAAATTAGAATCTAAATCTAAACTAATATCGCCGGAATCAAATCCAAGTTCTATCAGCCTGTTATATAAATTGTTACTTATTGTTTGAGTAAAACAGCCTGCCTGCTTTGCTTGCTCACTTGCTGCATATACAACTTGATTTACTGCACTTATTTTATATGCAGAAACCTGATCCATTGTAGATTGAATCATAATGATTACAAGCAATGGTAATACTGCACACATTACTAAAAATTGTTTCATTATCTTATTACTTGCATGTTGCGAATTTCTGTTTCGCTACGCCATAAATCTTTCATAGAACTTAATATGCTATTATCGTCTAGTAGTAAATTTGACACTAATACGAGTCCAAGCATAATTGATGCTACAAGAACAATAAACTGTTTCATTTATTATTCTGCGTCAGGCAACTTTTCAGCGCACTCAGCAGCGAATGCTGTGATTGCTGTATCGACATTATCCGCAATAGATGAAGCATTTGACCCTAATCCAAGAATAATTCCGGAAATTGATACGCCAAGCACAACTGTTGCTACTAATACCATTAACTGTTTCATGTTTTTACACTCCTTTCAAAAAAACATTTGGTTAAGTAAGTTTTGTTGCTCAATAAAGAAAGCAACATAAACAAAATCAAACAGGACAAACATTGCGTTTAATACTACGGGGAAGTAAATTAGATCAGAAATCATTTCATCTTCTTTTGCTTTCCTATCTAAATTCATCTTACGCAAGTTCTCCATATATATTTCAAGAGTCTTAAGTAATTCTTCTGATGGAATCTCTTCCCAGCCTGCCAAGAATCTACCTAGATCTTTTGAAATCCCTGTACCTAAATAATCATAAAGAACATTTGCAGCTTTTTCTTTGTCGCATAAGTGTAAATATTGAGCCATATCTTGAAAAACTGGTTTAAGGCTTTCAGAGATATCGGCCAATTCTTCCATCAATAATTCTGAACTTATACTTTTGCCTCGGCCTAAAATAACATTATTTCTAATGTAAGCCAAAGCATTAACAAGTTCTTTTTCCATTGCTTTATTTCTTTTGATTATTCTTAAGTTATTTTTAAATTCTTGAAATTTCATTAAATATCTAAACGTCCACTATTTACAAAATTAATAAGTAAGATATTAACAAGAAAGAGAAAGGTGTTAATTAAAAAAAGTAGAAAACCTGAAGGGTTTAAGAATTGATTAACAAATAAGGAGTGCGGTGAGATGTGTAAATAATAAACCGCAGTAAGCATGCACACGATATACATGAGTGGCACAAGGAAAAGCGTCATTCGCGAAGCTTCTCCATTTAACATCTTTCTCCTCTCTTCTAAATTACAAGCCTCTTTTAATTGATCGATTAAATCGAGTAACGCAGCAGAAATATCTGTTCCGTCATAAGCGGCTAAATATATACATTGGCCAAGCATTCTTGCCCAATTAGTACCATAATTAAAAACAAATATCTTAACTGATTCTTTTAAACTTTCAGGGTTATTATCAGTTCTCATTTTCATTAATAAGACATATAAATGTTTGCCCGAATTTGCATAATTCCCACCGGCCTTAATTGTTTGATCAATAGCCTCATAGATATTCTTATTATTAATACAATACTGTCTATGAAGCTCTGAAATTAAGCTAACCCCTTCTCTACTCGACTTATATCTCTTATTTTCAAGTTTTGAAATCAATATAAAGAATGGAAAGGCAATTGTGAGAAATGAAATAAATAATGCAGTTAAATATGAATAATTTCTATATGATAAGAAATAAGATATGATAAACAGTAAACATTCAAAGACAAGGAAAAATCTTTTAGAACTTTCTTTTAGAAAACTAACATCAATCAGATTATGACAATATTCTAATAATTTTGGAAGCTTTGTTTCTTTTTCACTTTTAGCTTTCAGTTTACGCTTTAGAGCATGTCTTTTAAAAATTGTATCGATTTCATTCCAGAAGAATAGTATTGCCCCCGATGCAAAGACCATATAGATAAGTAAATCAATCGAGAACTCTAATTTCATTTAGCTTGTCCACCTCTCGTTTTAATTTCTTATATGCTTTTGCATCACTTTCTATAGAATAATCACGCTTATCTTTTGACATATTCCATTTAATATTCCAGTTATCTTTTAAAGGATTGTATGTAAGTAATTCTTTGATACAAATTTTTTCATCTTTATCTAAACCAAGCTCATATATACCTGTTAAACGTTTCTGGCTTTTATCACTAAGCTGGGTGAAATAGAATAAGTAATCAAAGCTTGAAGCAACTTTATTCATAGTAAGATGAATGTCACCACCGGTAGATTTTACAATCTCCGTTGCAGCTTCAAGCGGGAATTGATAAGGGTTTCTTGAATGAAAAGTTACTTTCATTCTTTTTGTCCCCTTTGAAGCAAGCCTTACTGCCGTGTCTAATGCAATTCCATCACGAGCTTCTGCCATAATAAAATAGTCTGCATCACTTCTAAGCAAGTTTTTAGAAATAGATTTTAGCTCTTCACCATCTGCAATTAATTGCAGCACCGGAGCATTAGGCAAAATGCGGTGCAACGGAATTTCAGGATCTGTCTCTACCATTACACCTTCTAAACTTGGGTCTTCATATGATTCCCAGGTAGAAAGGAACGTTGTTTTAGCAGTTCTAACAGCACCAAGAAAAACAACATTAAAACCAATCTTAGTCATCAATTTGAAGAGAGGAATTATTTTAGATGGGATTGTACCCCTCTTTGCCTGTTCTTCAAAACTCAAATTAGGAATAATATATCTTCTAAAAATAATTGAAGATTGCCCCTTTTTTGCCATAGGTTCAACAAAAATTGTTACTCTTGTTCCATCAAGCAAATACAATTCATAGTATGGTTTATCCAT
This sequence comes from Bacillota bacterium, assembly GCA_030536235.1. Lineage (GTDB taxonomy): Bacteria > Bacillota > Clostridia > Peptostreptococcales > Anaerovoracaceae > UBA1764. The sequence goes on along the minus strand of JAUNQK010000054.1, from coordinate 2,359 downwards.
TCTTTCTTCAGGAGTAAAGAGTAAAAAAGCTTTGATTAATTGTTCTTTTCTCTCATAAGAAATCTTTTGTGGCATTAGTTTCATATGGCCATTAACCATAAAGAAAATATTCTCACCAACTATTTTTGCAGAACTACTGTTTGAATATTTACTATCGAACCATTCTGCCATTCCGGCAAAGCCATAGTTTTCATTAAAAATTGCATCAACAAGATTTGTATAATATTCAGGGTAAATTGTATCTTGAGCATGACAATCTTTTATTATTTCTTCGATTTTATTTTTAAAGTAATTCTTTTCTTTTTCGTATCCGATAATTGCTCTTTTTTGAATTTCTAAACTTACGCCAGAATTTTCTCTGTTTTCCCAATCAGAAAAAAAGATTTCTCTTACTTTACTGCACAATTCTTCAAAATCAATAAGGTTATCTTCTTCAACATAATTGTAAAAAGACTCTTGTCTTTTTCTTATATATTCTTCAAATTTATCCTCTTGCATATTTTAATATCCCTTTTGAAATCTTATCTATATCTTTAATGAATAGTTTATTTGGCTTAACATGAATTAAACTTGTATAGAATAATTCTGCATCTAAACCATATTTATGTTTTTTTATTGTGTAAATACAAGGTTTTGAAAGTAATAATCTCTCGTAAATATAGTCGAGCTCGTATGCTGAATCTTTATCATATTTATTTATTAAATACTTACTGAATTCTATGCCGAGTTTGCTATAAAGATTGACATGCCATTCAAAATTACGAAGTGAACTTTCGGTTTGGTTAAGAACTAAATAGATTTGATCAGATGAGAATAAAGACCCTAAAGATATGCCTTCTTCTAAACGGCACCCTGCATCAATGATGATAAGATCAAATTTTTCTTTTGCAGAACTTAATAGCAGTTCTATCATTTCTGGTGTAAAATAATCGCTTGTCTTTGGAGTGTTTTTACCACCTAATACATATAAATTATCTTCAATTTTTGCTTTTTTCTTAAGATCTTCAATATCAATAAGCGATTGTGCAAGAAATGGTCGAATGTTATCAATGGTTTCGCCCACAGATTCAAAATAATCAGAACCATGACCACCATCGCCGCTGATATATAATACTTCTATATCAGGATTAGTTTGTGCAATATATTCGGCGCAGCATTGAGATATTTGAGTAGTACCAACCTTGTTATCGGCACCATAGAATGAAATTATTTTACCCATTATTATTCTCCATCACCAATATTAGCTGTGCTTTATCTTCGCTTTCTAATTCCTTTAGATAATCATCAATTTTGTAAAAATCTTTTAACTTACACATGATATCTACATAGTCTTCGCTAATATAGGCGACTTCGAATGAACCTAACTTTTCTTTTGTATCTCTAAAGTATACGCCTACTATGTCGCCTACATTTAGCAAATTACTTTTCGCAAATATCCACTCAGTTGAAAGTGGAAACAAAGAACAATTCTTATCAAAAGCAATTTCAGCTTTTGTCTTTTTGGGTTCGATTATGCTTTCAGCAAGCTCTACTTGTTCTTGTTTTAATGCTTCAGCTTTCTCTCTGCCAGCTGCATTCCACATATACATTGCACCTAAAGCTGCAATAATTAATACTATTCCAATTATGGTTTTAATGCGTTTCATTGTTTCCAGTTTCTCCCTGTTATATTTTGGTTATAATTTACCACGCCAGGATATGTATGTCAATACATTTTTTTACATTTTGTAATAAAAAAATAAGCCGGGATGTTAACCCGGCTTGTAATCATTAAAATTCTAAGCTTTTTGCAATAAAATCTTTTAATTCAGTAATAGGCATTCTAACCTGCTCCATAGTATCTCTGTCACGAACTGTTACGCAACCATCGTTTTCACTATCGAAGTCATATGTAATGCAATATGGTGTACCAATTTCATCCTGACGTCTATAGAGTTTGCCAATGCTTCCGCTTTGATCGTAATCAACCATAAAGTACTTAGAAAGCTCAGCATGAAGTGCCATAGCTGGTTCTGAAAGCTTCTTTGACAGTGGAAGTACTGCAGCCTTAAATGGAGCAAGTGCTGGATGGAAGTGCATAACTGTTCTGCTATCAGCTTTTCCATCTTTGCTAAGATCTTGTACTTCATATGCATCGCAAAGGAATGCTAATGCAACACGATCTGCACCAAGTGATGGTTCAACTACATAAGGAATATATCTTGCGTTAGTAATTGGATCAATGTACTCCAGATTCTGGCCAGAAGTTTCCTGATGTCTTGTTAAATCGTAATTTGTTCTATCTGCAATGCCCCAAAGCTCGCCCCAACCAAATGGGAAAAGATATTCAAAGTCTGTTGTTGCACGGCTATAGAATGAA
>JAUNQK010000053.1 GCA_030536235.1 Bacillota bacterium | reverse complement strand
TCAAAAGGGGTATTGGGATTAGAGATCTATGAGGTTATCAGGGGGATAAACCTCATAAAAATATTACCAAATAAATGGAAATTATGCAAGAATAAATCCTTAAAAACCAATGAAAATAGGCTATATTTTATAAATTTAACATGATAAACTATATTTAATATTATATTTATAGTTAACCTAAGGTAACAATATGATTAATGAAAAAGAATTTAGAAACTATCTTGATAGAGATAATGATTCCGCAATAGCCACAATGAATGCCTATGTTTCAGACATGAAAGAATTTGAAAGCTATTTGCAAGAAAACGGCAAATGGATTTCTGTTTGTGAAAGTGCGGATATTCAAGATTTTTTAATGCATTTAAAAGATCAAGGTAGAAGCGGGTCTACTATTAACCGCAAAATGGTTTCAATACGCAAATATTTTGAATATTTAAAGGCTACAAACCAAATTGAGTCTAATCCTTGTGTGAAAATTAGAGTTCCTAAGGTTAAAAGAAAAGACCCTGATTTCTTAAGTGTTGAACAAATTGAGGCCTTGCTTAATCAACCAGATGATAGCCCAAAAGGAATTAGAGATAGAGCATTATTAGAGCTTATGTATGCTTGTGGCTTAAAAGCAAGTGAAGTATCCGAGCTTAATGTTCAAGATGTTGACCTTAGAATTGGTTTTATTTCATGTCGTGGAGACAAGACTAAGAGCCGTATTATTCCTATGGGTAAGCCTGCACGCGCTGCTATACTTAATTATATGAAGGATGTTCGCCAGGTTTTATTGGCCGATAACAGGGATACCGGTGCATTATTCTTAAATTATTCCGGACAACGTATTTCTAGACAGGGAATATGGAAACTAATTAAGTTTTACGGCCAAAAATCGGGCGTTTCAGAGGATTTAAACCCTCAGATTATAAGAAATTCGTTCGCAGCCCATATGATAATGAATGGGGCCGATTTAAAGAGTTTACAGGAATTACTGGGTAATGAAGATGTTTCTACCGTAAAATTGTTCATGTCTTTAGCAAAAGCCAGAGTTATGGATGTTTATGATAAAACTCACCCAAGAGCATAAAAAATACTTGCTTTTTTATACAAATTTTGTTAATATATTTAGTGCTTATTGCGTGCGCTCCGCTGGCAGAGCTTATAAACATAAGGTTTTTAAGTGTTCTGTTTAAGAACGTAATGGATAATAAGGAGATATCATGGATTTAATTAAATCAATCACACAGGAATACGAGAGAACAGATCTTCCACAGTTACATGTTGGCGACCAAGTAAAGGTTTCCATTAAGATTAAAGAAGGTAACAGAGAAAGAATTCAGGTTTTCGAAGGTTTCGTACTTAAGATGCAGAATGGCGGAGTAAGCGCTACATTCACAGTTAGAAAAATTTCTAACGGCGTAGGCGTTGAAAAGACTTTCCCAGTTAACAGCCCAATGATTGAAAAGATCGAAGTTCTTCACGCTTCAAAGGTTAGAAGAGCTAAGCTCAACTATATGAGAGAAAGAACTGGTAAAGCTGCAAAGATTAAGGCAAAGGAAGACTAAATCCTAAGACGGAGAACCGAAAGGCTCTCCGTTTTTTCTATAAAAATTATGAGTACATTAGAAAATATTAATTGGTATCCTGGTCATATGAAAAAGACCAGAGAACTTATACAGGAAAATCTTAAACTCGTTGACGTTGTTTGCGAGATTATTGACGCGCGTATTCCTATTTCTTCACGAAATCCAATTATTAATGACATTGTTGGAAATAAATCTAAAATTATTATTTTGAATAAATCTGATTTAGCAGATAAAGAAAAGACAAAAGTTTGGGCAGAAAAGCTTCGTAACAATAATACTATAGTTTTAATTTTAAATGCTAATTCCGGTGAAGGTGTTAATTCATTAAAAAAATTATTAGAAAAAATTCGTGATGAAAAAAACGAAGGAAAGCCAATTAAAAAATCTTTACGTTTAATGATTGTTGGTATTCCTAATGTTGGAAAGTCTTCATTGATTAACAGATTAGTTGGTTCAAGAGCGGCTAAAGCCGGAAACAAACCAGGTGTTACAAAAGGAAAACAGTGGATTAAGCTTGGTGAAGATATTATGCTTTTGGATACCCCTGGAATTTTATGGCCAAAGTTTGAAGACCCTAATGTAGGTTTAAACTTAGCATTTTGTGGGTCAATTAAAGACGAGATTATGGATCTTTCAGATCTTGGTTTAGAATTAATTGGGCATCTTTGTAAAGAGTACCCAAGTTTAATGCAAGCAAGATATAAATTAGATTCAATAGAAGAAACCCCTTTAGAAAATATGGAAGCAATTGCATTAAAAAGAGGTTTTATTCTTCCGGGAAAAAGAATTGATTACGAAAGAACAGCACGGACTGTCATAGACGAATTCCGTGCTGGTACGATAGGTTCTATTAGCCTTGAATAAGCTTTGCTGCTTGCTTTCGTGCTTCTTCAGTAATTTCTGTTCCTGAAAGAAGTCTTGCAAGTTCTTCAATACTTTGATCTTTATCAAGCGGTGTAATGTTTGTAAATGTAGCATTATCATCGCTTGTTTTATTTATCTTATAATGTTTATCGGCAAGACATGCTATTTGTGGAAGGTGAGTTATGCATAATACCTGGTGATTTGATGATATTGATTTTAGCTTTTCACCAACAACTCCGGCAGTAGCACCAGAAATTCCTGTATCAATTTCATCGAAAATCATAGTTGGAATTGAATCTAAATCACCGATAATACGCTTTAAAGCAAGCATTATTCTTGATAATTCACCACCACTTACAATCTTAATTAATGGCTTTGCTTCTTCTCCTTTATTTGTAGAAATCATAAATTCTGCAGCAGTTGTTCCGTTTTCAGATGCTGTGCATTTGTTAAGATTTATAGTAAAGTTTGAGTTATTAAAATTAAGATCGTTTAATTCTTTTGTAATTGATTTAGCAAGTTTTTTTGCAGCATCATTGCGCAGAGTATTAAGTCTGTTTGCTGCAGTTCCATATTCTTCTTTAAGTAATAGCAATTTACTTTCAAGCTCTGAAATCTTTTCACCTGCATCTATTATTAAAGACATACTTTCTTTTGCATGATCTTTATAAGCAAGGATTTCTTCAATTGTATTACCATATTTGCGTTTTAATTTATTAATTAATTCAGATCTTTCAATTTTTTCTTCTAATAACTCTGGAGAGAAGTTGATCTTATCTCTAAAGTCACGCATATCTGAATTTAGTTCGTCTATTGAATAGTATGCATATGAATTTAGCTCTTCAGAATAGTTTTTAATCTTTTCAATATTTTGCATGGCTATTCCAAGATTGTTATTTGCACTTTGATCATTGTTAAACAGAGCATCAGAAATAGAGCAGAGTGTTTCAAAAATTGATTCGCTATTCTGCATTAATCTTATTTCTTCTTCTAATTCTTCATCTTCATTAGGTGCTAAATTTGCTTTTTCTATTTCATCAATTTCATAACTATAAATATCTTTTTGTCTTTCAGCATCTCTAATTCTGGTTTTAATTGTTCTAAGTTCTGTCGAAATTAATGCAAAATTTTTATATGATTCTGAAACTATATTTTTTACTTTTGCAATTTCTTCTCCGCCAAATGAATCTAAAACCTTTGTATGATTATCCGGGTTTAAAAGTGATTGATGATCATATTGACCGTGAATATCTACAAGAGATTTACAAAAAGTATTAAGCTCTGATAAACTTATAATTTCTCCGTCTATTCTGCAAAGGTTTTTACCATTGGTACTAATTTCGCGTTTAATAACAGTATCGTCAATAACAAGAGTAATAACAGCCTTGTCGCAGCCAGTTCTAATATAAGTATTATCTGCTCTTGAGCCAAGAGCCATACTAATAGCTTCGATAATTATTGATTTACCTGAACCAGTTTCACCTGTAAAAATGTTTAAACCATCTTCAAGTTCTAAATCTAAATCTTTTATTATTGCAAAATCTTTTATACTAATATGTGTAATCATTGAATTGTTACCTTTTTGATTTCCTCGGCAATAATTGGTGCAAGTTCTTTTGATTTGCAAACAACAAAAATTGTATTATCGCCTGCAATAGTTCCTAAAATAGTATCAATATTTTGCATATCAATTGCTTCTGCAGCTGTTCCGGCACATCCACTTAAAGTTTTAATAACAAGCATGTTTTCTGCATATTCAATTGATGTAATTGTATCTTTAATAATTCTTTGAAACTTAATGTTAGTGTCTTCTTTACTGTATGCCGGAAGGGCATAGCAAGAAACCCCACCTCTGTTTTGTTTTACTAACATTAAATTTTTAATATCTCTTGAAACTGTTGCCTGAGTTACATTAAAACCTTCTGCATTAAGCATTTCTGCAAGTTGTTGTTGAGTTTCAATCTTATTAGTTTTTATTAGTTCTAAAATTTTGTTTTGACGAGTATAACGCATAAAATTCACCTCATGAATAATTATACGATTTTTGGGAAAATTTTCAAGGAAAAGTAGTAAACATTTGTTCTTTTTTGAAGAAAATTTTCTATATATATGGTATAATATACGCATGATTATACTAGGTGTAGACCCTGGTTATGCAATTATGGGGTGGGGAATCATCGAAAAAGTTGGTAGCAAAACCCGTCCAATTGCTTATGGGTCAATTGAAACTGACAAAGATTTGCCTATGCCAGCTCGTTTAAAGCATTTATATTCAAGTCTAGCTGATGTGATTGCTGAATACGAACCAGAAGAAGCAAGTATAGAACAGTTATATTTTCAGAATAATGCTAAAACAGCAATTTTTGTAGGCGAGGCCAGAGGCGTTGCCGTTCTTGCTTGTGTAAATGCTGGGTTAAAAATCTATGAATATACACCTATGGAAATTAAAACCTCTGTTTGTGGTTATGGACATGCAGATAAAAGGCAGATTCAGGAGATGGTAAAGACTATCTTTGGCTTTGAAGAAATAATTAAACCTGATGATACTTCAGATGCTTTAGCTGCTGCTTTATGTCATTCCTATCAAGGTGAAATTAAAAAACAAAATTTCGAGATGAAGTAAATGATTTATTACGTTAAAGGAAAAATTAAAGATCGTATGCCTGGGGCTGTTGCTATTGAAAACAACGGTGTAGCTTTTTTAGTTAATGTTCCTGATAACTCAACAGCTTTTCTTGCTAAAGAAAATGATGAGATCACTTTATATACATCAATGATAGTAAGAGAAGATGATATTAGTTTATATGGCTTTACAAATAAAGAAAGTTTAGCTTTATTTAAATTATTGCAAACTGTTAGCGGAATCGGAGCAAAAGCTGCGTTATCTATATTAAGTATAGGTTCAGTTGATGCAATTAATAATGCTATAGCAAATGAAGATATTGCTTGCATTCAAACGGCTAATGGGATTGGTAAAAAAACAGCTCAAAGAGTTATTCTTGAATTAAAAGATAAGGTTAAGACTATTACCGAAATTGTTCACAATACTCCGATTGATAATAGCGCTAAAAAAGCTGCAATAGATGCATTAATGGCTTTAGGCTATTCAAAACAAGAAGCTTCTGCAGCTTTAGTTGGTATAGATGCTGATACAACAGAAGAATATATTGCAAAAGCATTAAGGAATAAATAATGGAATACGAAAAACGTGTAGTTGGAAGCAGAATCCAAGAAGACGAAGAACAAATTGAAAAATCAATTCGTCCTAAAAAGTTTGAAGATTATGTTGGCCAAACAAATGTAACTGAAAATTTAAAAATTTATATTGAAGCTTCTAAAATGAGAGGTGAAGCTTTAGACCATGTTTTGTTTTATGGCCCTCCTGGGCTTGGTAAAACAACTTTAGCCGGAATTATTGCTTCTGAAATGGGTGTAGATTTACGTGTTACTTCGGGCCCTGCAATTTCCAGAGCTGCTGATTTAGCTGCGATTTTATCAAACTTAAACAAAGGAGATGTTTTATTTATTGATGAAATTCATCGTTTAAATCGCAGTGTAGAAGAAGTATTATATTCTGCTATGGAAGATTATGCTTTAGATATTGTAACTGGTAAAGGGCCATCTGCTCATAGCTTAAGAATTCCACTTCCTAAGTTTACTTTAGTAGGTGCAACAACTCGTGCAGGTTCACTTTCTGCACCTC
>JAUNQK010000008.1 GCA_030536235.1 Bacillota bacterium | reverse complement strand
AGAAGAGAAAGTACAAACCTCAGCCGGTTAGAAGAGTAGAAATACCAAAACCAAATGGTGGTATTAGAAATCTCGGAGTACCTACAGTAGTAGACAGAATCATTGAGCAAGCTATTGTTCAAAAGGTAAGTCCCATGGCAGAGCCGTACTTTAGCGACTTCAGCTATGGATTTAGACCTAAAAGAAGAGCACAACAAGCAGTAATTAAACTGCTTGAATACCTCAATGACGGATATGAATACATTGTAGATATCGACCTTGAAAAGTTCTTTGACAATGTAAACCAAGACAAACTGATGACGCTTGTGGGCAAGATTATCAAAGACCCTGATACCGAATCACTTATCAGCAGATATTTGAAAGCTGGAGTAATGGTAAAAGGAGAATTTGAAGAAACAAATCTTGGCACCCCACAAGGAGGAAACTTGTCGCCACTTCTCAGCAATATCATGCTAAATGAATTGGACAAGGAACTCGAAGCAAGAGGACTGCATTTTGTGAGATATGCAGATGACTGCGTAATTGCAGTAAGAAGCAGTGCAGCAGCTAATAGAGTAATGCACACAATCGCATCATGGATTGAAAGGAAACTTGGTTTAAAAGTCAATATGACTAAAACCAAAGTGACAAGACCTTCCAATCTCAAATATCTCGGCTTTGGATTCTGGAAAGACAAAGAAGGTTGGAAGGCAAGACCTCATCAGGAATCAGTACAAAGGTTTGTGCGAAAGCTTAAAGCATTAACGAAAAGGAATTGGTCAGTATCAATGGATTACAGGATTGAGAAGCTCAATCAGGTAATTAGAGGTTGGATTAACTATTACCGCATTGGTAGTATGAAACAAAATCTCATTAAAATTGACAAGCACTTGAGAAACAGAATGAGAATTGTGATATGGAAACAATGGAAGAAGCCTGCGAAAAGATATTGGGGACTTCGGAAATTAGGTGCACCCGAATGGATGGCGAAGCAGTCAGTGGCATTCGATGACCACTATCAAGCAGTAGCCAAGACTACGGGACTACACCTAATATCAAAAGAAATCCTCGCAAAGCGAGGACTTCTCAGTTGTTTAGATTACTATTTGAATTGAACCGCCGTATGCCGAACGGCACGTACGGTGGTGTGAGAGGGGCTAGAAATTAGCCCCTACTCGATTTTACTTAATCCCTTTATGAAGACAACATGCCCCACACATCATCTTTTTTACCTTAACATTTTTAATATCAATTTGTTCAAATAATTTTTTTAACTCGTCTGCTCTTAAAAAGTTTTCTGTCGAATTAGCAAGCCAGTCATATTCTTCTTTATGTTCTTTATGCCCACCGATATGTGGCATTATTCCTTTAAAGTATATGTTATAGAAAAATTTCACGAAGCCATTATCAGGGACAAACGAATCAAGGCAAGCAATGATTCCGCCAGTCTTAACAACTCGTTTCATTTCTTTTAATACTGCTTCATAATCTGGAGTATTGCGAAGCCCAAAACTTATGCAGGCTGCATCAAAGCTGTTATCTTCAAACGGAAGCTGCATTGCGTTTCCTTCGAGCCATGTTATCCCTTCGCTGCATTTTCTTTTTGCGACATCAAGCATAGCAGGGGAGAAGTCCAAACCTGTCACTTCGCAATTTTTATTTTTAAGTGCGATTGAAATATCTCCGGTTCCGCAACATACATCAAGTACTTTTGAATTTGGTGCAAACAGATTGATTAAATTCTGTTTCCATTTTTTCTCCATTCCAAAAGAGATGCGAGTGTTTGCATCGTCGTATCCTTCTGATATTGTTTGAAAAACATTATAAACTTTTTCTTCTTTACTTGATTGCATTGATTATGATTCCGGCAATGATAGTAATAATATATGAACCGTTTGCCATTACGTTGGCTTTAAGAACGGTTTTCATTTGTTTAATTCTATTTTCTTGATCAAGAGGTGAATCCATCATCCAAAGCATAGCAGGGCGCGCTGTAAAGTGTGTAAGCACTGCGCAAAGAATTCCAACTTTTCCAATAAGAAAAATTGGAAGAACCCATAAAGATACGATCCAAATTTTTATATGAAGCTTGTAAATTTTGCGAGCTTTTTCTCTTCCAATGATAACTGATAATGTTTTGCGATTTGCTTCAATATCTTTTTCAATATCGCAAGTATTGTTTGTCATTAATATGAGCCCGATTGAAATAATCATTGGAATGGAAAAGAGTAAAACCCAAAGGTTCCATTCTCCTGTTGCAACAGCAACGCAGCCCATTGGGATAAGCCCTCCCATTACGAATCCGGAGACAAATTCTCCGATTGGTAGATAGCTGATAGGAGTCTTTCCGCCGGAATAAAATACGACTGCAAGGGCCCCAATAAGGCCAATATACAGCGGAATTAGGCTCTTGATTGTTAAAATTAATACAAATCCAATTATTGTTGCAATTGCAAGGTATCCAAGGCCTAACGCTAAAGCATCTTTAGGATTGATATTTTCATAAAGCAAAACTGCATCACTTCGTTCAAGAGTATCTGATATTTTGTCGGTTCCTTTTTTGTAGTCAATGTAATCATTCAAGGTATTAACCGATGATTGCATTAAAATTGAAGCTAAAATAAGCGCAATTATTTGGCAAATATTCAGGCTATAGCCTTTGAAAAGGCAATAAACACAGCCAAATATTGCCGGAATCACTGATGCTGCCCATGTATGGGGTGCTGCCAGGCGAAAACCTAATTTAATTGTTAATCTGTTATATTTTTGCATGTGCATATTTTATCATAAAAACAAAAATAATGATAAAAGAATCTGTCTAAAACCCCTGTATATGTTGGAATTTTAACAATCTTTTATTCCGTTTTTTTCTTTATTTATTAATAAAGATAGGCTATTATAGTAGAAGTGATTTAACACGTTTATGTTTCAGAGTATGTATTTTTGTGTTGCGACTACACCGGTGAAGGGTGGCAAAACAAAAATGCGAAATGTAGCATGACGTTCAAATTCATTGCGAATTTGTAAATGGTACAAGGAGGAAACTATATGTACGCACTTATCGCATTTATTCCACTTTTAGTAACAATCGTGCTGATGATCGGTTTTAACTGGCCAGCAAAGAGAGCTCTTCCACTCGCATGGTTACTCTCAATGATCGTTGCTGCAATCTTCTGGAAGATGAGCGTAAAGAACATGATCGCTTACACTATCACCGGTTTCTTAAGCGCATTTGAAACTCTCGTAATCATCTTCGGTGCTATCCTTATCATGAACACACTTTCACGTTCTGGCGCTATGGCTGCTATCAACGGAATGTTCAAGGGTGTTACAAAGGATATCCGTATTCTTGCTGTAATCATCGGCTTCACATTCGGTGCATTCATCGAAGGTGCTGCTGGATTCGGTACACCAGCTGCTCTGGCTGCTCCACTTCTTATCAGTGTAGGCTTCCCACCACTCGCTGCTGCTATCGTTGCACTTGAATACAACTCAGTACCAGTTTGCTATGGTGCTGTAGGTACTCCAACTAACACAGCTTTCACAACTGTAAGAGATGCTGTTGCTGGCATTATCGCTAATGGCGACATCGCTGATCCTGCAGTAGAAGCTTGGAAGATGGACCTCACATTCACAACAGCTATCTGCCACGCAGTAGGTATCTTCTTCATCACAATCTTTGGTGTTGGTATCCTCTGCAAGATGTTCGGACCTAACAAGAAGTTCAGTGATTGCGTTCCAGCAATTCCATTCTGCATCTTCACAGGCGTAGTATTCGACGTTGTATACTTAGCAATTGCTAAGTTCATCGGCCCAGAACTCGTTTCACTCGTTGCTGCTCTTGTAACACTCGTTGTTACAATCATCACATCAAAGGCTGGATTCCTTATTCCTAAGACACCTCTCGAATTCGAGAACAAAGACAAATGGGATAAGTCATGGCTCTCAACTACAGAAGTTCCAGAACCAAAGGTATCCGATATGCCACTTGCTAAGGCATTCACACCTTACATCATCATCATCCTTATTCTTGTTATCACAAGAGTATGCCAGAACAGAGGCGTTGCACTCTTCAACTCAATGAAGACATTCACAATTGGTACAGGCGCATCTGGAATTATTCTTGGACTTAACTGGAACTGGGCAGTTCTCTGGAGCCCTGGTATCGTATTCATTCTCGTAGCACTTCTTACAATTGCTATTCACGGAATGAAGAGTGACGAAGTTAAGGGTGCTTGGAAAGACACAGGAACAATGGTTAAGGGTGCTGCTATCGCTCTCCTCTTCGGTGTAGCTATGGTTAACATCTTCCGTTACACAAACGTTGGCGAAGGTTGCCCAATGGACGGCTCCATGCTTTACGTAATGGCTCTTGGTCTTGCTAAGATCTTCCAGGGTGCATACATCATCATCGCTCCAATCATTGGTGTTCTTGGTGCATTCATGTCTGGTTCAAACACAGTATCCAACACATTATTCAGCTCACTCCAGTTCGAAACAGCTACACTCGTTGCAATTCCACAGGTTTGCATCGTAGCTCTCCAGAACCTCGGTGGTGCTATTGGTAACATGGTTTGCGTAAACAACGTAGTATCTGCTACAGCTACAACAGGCACAGTAGGTAACGAAGGTAAGATCATTAAGACAAATGCTCTTCCATGCTTCCTCTATTGCGTTCTCGTAGTAGTAGTAATGCTCCTCGTTTGGAAGGTTGGCGGAAAGACAATGCTCTAATCAGCAGGTCATTTCAAAACCATATACTGAAATTAATAACAGGTTGCTTTTTAGCAACCTGTTATTTTTTTTATGTCATTGCGAGGGGCTGAAGGCTCCGAAGCAATCTCGCGATGACAAGTGTCATTGCGAGGGGCAGAAGGCCCCGAAGCAATCTAAATAATCTAACAAAAGAATCTAAAATTTTTTGTTGACTTGCACACTATATTGTGCTAAAGTATCACTATATTATTAAACACATGATAGAGGCGCGATAAACAAGAGTAGCCGGCCTAAAGCTTATGGGGGCTCCGGCAAAAGGGGATATCGCCGAAGGGTAAATAAGCCCAAACTTATTTATACCTGGGCCAATAGATAATATTTATTGGACTGTCGCAGAAATGCGGAGAGCTGTCGTGACCGATATTGAATTTAAATCAGTCATGATGGGTCATGGCTGATTTTTATTTATAGTCGAAAAGGAGAAAACATTATGCGTACTTCAAGAGGTTCAAAAGCATCATTTCTTATCGCTTTTGCCGTAGTAGTAGTAATTCTCGCCATCCTTGGAATCACAAATGGCGGGGCAGGTTTTGAACAAACCATTTGGTCACTTCTTCCACCAGTAGTTGCTATTGGTCTTGCCTTAGTAACAAAGGAAGTATACTCATCACTGTTCATTGGTATTGTAGTTGGTGGTCTGTTAGTTAATAACTTTGCACCAGTTGCAACATTAGACCTCGTTGTAAATGATGGTCTTGTTACATCTATTGCAGATAATGCCGGAATCTTTCTCTTCCTTGTAATTCTTGGTATTATCGTTGCCCTCGTAAATAATGCAGGCGGAAGCGCAGCATTCGGTCGTTGGGCAGAATCACATATCAAATCAAAGACAGGTGCTCTTCTTGCAACATTTGTACTTGGCGTTTTAATTTTCATCGACGACTATTTCAACTGCTTAACAGTTGGTTCAGTTATGAAGCCAGTAACAGATAGAGCTGGTATTTCAAGACCAAAACTTGCATACCTTATCGATGCAACAGCTGCTCCAGTTTGCATGATTGCTCCTATTTCATCTTGGGCTGCTGCAGTTTCATCAACAGCAGAAGGCCTTGGAACAGGAATCTCTGGTATTCAGCTTTTCATTAAAGCAATTCCATTTAACTTCTATTCACTGCTTACATTTGTATTTGTAATCGCAATTGCAATCATGAATTTCGATTATGGTACAATGAAAAAATTTGAACAAAAAGCAATTGAAAACAAAGATCTCTCTGCAATTCCTGGCGAAGAAAAAGTTGAAGGAAACCCAGATGGCAGAATTATTGATCTTGTTCTTCCAGTAGTTGTTCTTATCATCACATGCACAATCGGTATGATTTATGTTGGTGGTTTCTTCGGAGTAGACGCATGGGGCGGCACAGATTGTGCAGGCGACTTCATCGCTGCTTTCGGTAACACAGATGCATTTATTGGTCTTCCATGGGGCGGCCTTATTGCTCTTATTATCACCATCGTTTGGATGCTTGCAAGAAGAATTCTTGATTTCGAAAGCTGCATGGCTTGCGTTCAGAAAGGCTTCAATGCAATGGTTCCACCAATCATCATCCTTACAATGGCAGTTTCATTAAAAACTATGACAGGATGCCTTGGTGCTGCAGACTTCGTTCACGATCTTATGCTCACAGCTTCCAATAACCTTTATGCATTGCTTCCAGCTATTATCTTTATCGTTGGCTGCGTTCTTGCTTTCGCAACAGGAACATCTTGGGGAACATTCGGAATTCTTATTCCAATCGTAACAGCAATCTTCCCAACAGAAAGCCCACTCTTAATGGTTGGTATTTCAGCTTGCTGCGCTGGCGCTGTTTGCGGAGACCACTGCTCACCAATTTCTGATACAACAATTATGGCAAGTGCCGGAGCACAGTGCGAACATGTGAATCATGTTTCAACTCAGCTGCCATATGCAATTACAGTTGCAGCAATCAGCTTTGTTTGCTACATCATCGCAGGCTTCGTACAGAATGCAGTCCTTTGCCTCGCAGTAGGAACAGTACTTACAATCTTAACACTTGTAGTATTAAAGAAAGTAACTGCAAAAGCTTAATCAAAGTAAATCAAAAACTGGTTGGCGTTTAGCCAACCAGTTTTTTTATATTTGTAAAATATTCTATTTTTCAGCAAGATGATCTCTGATTTCTCTTAAGAGTAAGATCTCTTCGCTTGGTTCTGCTGGAGCTTCAGCAACAGCTTCTTCTTCCTTCTTCTTTAAAGCATCAGCCTTTTCTCTCATCTTATTAACTGCCTTAACGATCATGAAGATAACCCATGCAACGATTAAGAAGTTAATAATAGCTTGAATGAATGTACCATAGTTGATACTTGCATCACCAATTTTTGCTACATAACTTGTAAAATCTATTCCGCCTGTGATACCGCCAACGATAGGCATTAAGATGTCACCAACAAGTGAATTTACAATTGCTGTAAATGCGCCGCCAACAACAACGCCGACAGCCATGTCAAGAACATTTCCTCTTGAGATAAAGTCTTTGAATTCCTTTAACATATTGTCCCTCCTCGGATTAATTTCTTCCATTATATCTCAATTAAGCAAAATCGGGTAGCATTATGTTATAATTTATATATGGCTTTTACACATTTACATGTACATACTGAATATTCGCTTTTAGACGGGGCTTGCCGCATAGATAGGCTTTTAGATAAAGTGCAGGCCTTAGGAATGGATTCTTGCGCGATTACAGATCATGGCGTTATGTATGGCGCTGTTCAGTTCTACGAGCAAGCTAAAAAAAGAGGCATCAAACCAATTATCGGTTGCGAAGTCTATACAGCGAAAAGAACAAGATTCGATCGTGACGCTCTTGATAAAAAGAGCGGCCACTTAATTTTGCTTGCAAAAAATAACGAAGGGTATCACAACCTTATCAAAGTTGTATCACAGGCATATAAAGACGGATTCTACTACAAGCCTCGTGTAGACCACGAGCTTCTTGCGAAATATAACAAAGGCATTATATGTCTTTCTGCTTGTATTGCCGGAAAAGTTCAAAGCAGCATACTTCGTGGCGATTACGAAGCTGCAAAAGAAGAAGCTCTTTGGCTTGATAACAATTATGGGCACGGTAATTTCTTCTTAGAACTTCAAGACCAAGGCTTAGAACCTGAAATTGCAATTAACAAAGGTCTTAAACAACTTAGTAAAGAACTCGATATTCCTCTCGTAGCAACAAATGACGTTCATTATCTTAATCAAGAAGATGCAGACGCTCATGATATTTTGCTTTGCATAGGAACAAAAAATAATGCATCTGATACTGATAGAATGAGATTCCCTAACGATCAATTCTATCTTAAATCTGAAGAAGAGATGCGAAAGATTTTTGCAGATGTTCCGGAAGCATTAGACAATACTCATAAGATTGCAGAAATGATAGACTTTGATTTTGAATTTGGTAATTACCATATTCCAAAATCAGTTGTGCCAGAAGGTTTCACCGAAGAAACTTTCTTTGAAAAAATTTGTCGTGACGGTTTAATTAAACGTTATGGTGAAGATCATGATAAATCTCTTGACGAACGTCTTGAATATGAAATAGAAACAATCGAGCAGCTTGGCTATGTAGGTTATTTCTTGATTGTTTGGGAATATATTAATTGGGCAAAGAGTCATGGCATTGCAGTTGGCCCGGGCAGAGGTTCTGCTGCAGGTTCAATTGTTGCTTATTCAATGGCGATTACCGATATTGATCCAATTCGTTTTGGATTAATTTTTGAACGTTTCTTAAACAAAGAACGTGTATCAATGCCAGATATTGATGTAGACTTTTGCATTGAACATCGTGGCGATGTTCTTCAGCATGTAAAAGATTTATATGGTGAAGATAACGTTGCACAAATATCAACCTTTGGAACATTAAAAGCGCGTGCTGTATTTAAAGATGTAAGCCGTGTACTCGAGCTTCCTTATCAGCGTTCTCTTGATGTTGCAAAGATGATTCCAGAAGAACTCAAGATGACTCTTGATAAAGCTTTGGAAACGAGCCCTGATTTTAAGAATGCATATGATACAGATCCGCTCGTAAGAAAAACTGTTGATGTTGGCAGAATTCTTGAAGGCCTTGCGCGCCATTCTTCAACGCACGCCGCAGGCGTTGTAATTGCTCCGGCAAGTGTTGACGATTTTGTTCCACTTGTAAGAACAACAGATAAAGGAAGTAAAGAAGGCGGAATGGCAACTCAATTTACTATGACAGAAATTGAGCACCTTGGCCTTCTTAAGATGGACTTCCTTGGCCTTAGAAACTTAACAGCGATGGGCGAATGCCTTAAGCTTATTAAAGCTTCTCATGGCATAGATATTGATCTTCAGAAAATCGATTACGACGACCCTGATGTTTATAAACTGATAGCATCGGGAAACACTGTTGGTATATTCCAACTTGAATCTGGCGGAATGACAAGGTTCATGACCGATCTTGGCCCAACTTGTCTTGAAGATTTAACTGCCGGAATTTCACTGTATAGACCGGGCCCAATGGATTCAATTCCTACATATGTAAAGTGTAAGAAGCATCCTGAAGAAATTAAATATGTAACACCTCAGCTTGAAGAAATACTTGCTCCAACATATGGATGCATTGTTTATCAAGAGCAGGTAATGGATATCGTACGTAAATTGGGCGGATACACCTATGGTGGCGCAGATTTGGTTCGCCGTGCTATGTCTAAAAAGCATGCAGACGAAATGAATCGTGAACGTCCTAATTTTGTAAAGGGCTGCGCAGAGCGTGGTATTTCAGAAGAAGCATCAAACCAGATTTTCGATGAAATGACAAGCTTTGCTGCATACGCATTTAATAAGTCTCATGCTGCTGCATATGCAACTGTAGCATATCAAACAGCATGGCTTAAGTGCCATTATCCGGCAGAATTTATGGCATCACTGATGACATATCCTGCAGATAATAAGGCAGTTTCTGTTCTTATTGGAAACGCAAAAGCAATGGGCATTGAAACTTTGCCACCTGATGTTAATAAGTCGGTAAAGAATTTCTCAACAGAAGATGGAAAGATTCGTTACGGTCTTTTAGGCGTTAAGCATGTAGGCGAAGCAATGGTAGATGCAATTATCGAGGCCCGTGAAAAGAAGATGTCAAATGATGTTTTTGAATTTATCGAAGGCCTTGATGTTCATTCAATAAACAAGACAGCTCTTGAATGCTTAACTAAAGCAGGGGCTTTAGACTGTTTCCCTGGCAATAGAGTACAAAAGCTTGCAGTGCTTCCAGATTTAATTTCATCTGCACAAGATACTGCTAAGAATACTATTGAGGGCCAGTTATCATTATTTGCTATGGCAAGCACTGCCGAGACAATGAAGATTAAACGCGATCTTCCAATGGCTCAAGACTTCAGCAAAAAAGATTTGCTTGCGCTTGAAAAAGAACAGCTTGGAGTATATATCACAGGGCATCCTCTTAAAGAGGTAGAAGAAAAGATTGTATCTATTACAGATTGTGATACATCACTTCTTTTCTCAGAAGAAGATATTCCATTTACAAATGGTCAAAATGTAACTATGGCCGGAATCATTTCTGCAACAAAGAAAATGATTACAAAGAAAAATACTCAAATGGCATTTGTTACTCTTGAAGATTTGTTTGGTGATATAGAAGTAATAGTATTCCCAAAAGCATTTGATAAGTATAGAGATAATATATTTGAAGATAACATCGTTGTAATAAAGGGAAAGCTTGATATGAAAGACGATGTTCCAAAACTAATAGCTGATAGTATTGAGAATCTTCAAAACTACAGCGGCGGGGCAGTAAGCAAGCCAAATGCTCAACTGATGGTTAAGATTATTATTCCTGAAACTATTTCAGAAGCAGACGGGTTTGCTATTTACAGAAAAATTGCAAGAAAATATAGAGGTGAAATGCCTGTTGCAATTATGTGCATGCAGACAAAGAAAAAGTACAAAGTAGATTTCGACCTTTATGTAGATAATTGTGATGATTTCTTTGAAGAAATTAAAGAAGCCTTTGGCGAAGATTGTATTAGAGATGATGGGAGAATGTAATGCCAGATAAATTGTTAAATTTGTTATTAGATAATATCGTGCCAGCACTTATTATATTAATTGTCGGTGTCATTGTTTTAAAAATCGTGATGGCGATATTAAAAAGAGCAATGGATAAATCAAAATCAATTGATGCAATGCTTTATAAGTTTATCAGTAGTGTTGTTAAGATTGTCATTTGGGTTTGCATTGTTATGGCAATTGCATCAAAACTTGGTATTGATACAAAATCTATTTTAGCTTTGTTTGCTGCTGCAGGTGCTGCAGTTGCATTAGCACTTCAAGGCAGTTTATCAAACCTTGCATCGGGCGTTTTGATTATTTTCACAAAACCATTTGCGCATGGCGATTTTATTTCTGGCGGAGGGTCTGAAGGAACCGTTGATAGTATAGATTTACTCTATACAACAATCATCACAAACGATAACAAGATTGTTAACATTCCAAACTCACAGCTTACATCTTCAACAATTACAAATTGGACAAAGAGTGGAACAAGAAGATTGGATATAACAATCGGCGTTTCATATGACAGCAATATTGAACTTGCAAAAGATATTTTAAAAGATATTGCAAGAAACTCTGGATACTATATGCTTGATAGCGAAATCTCTTGCAACATTGTTGAGTATGCTGATAGTGCAATTATTCTTCAGCTTAGAGGCTGGGTTGGCACTGCTGCATTTTGGCCAGCAACTTATGCGGTTAATAACGCAATTAAGCCTGCTTTTGATAGGGCCGGAATCGAAATTCCATACCCGCAAGTAGATGTACACAATAGATAAAAAAATAGATTGCTTCGGGCTGGCGCCCTCGCAATGACATTGGTCATTGCGAGCGCAGCGAAGCAATCTTTTAAAATTGATTTCCGCAATTCTTGGTTGTTAGTGCGATTCTATTTTTCTTTACATCAATATCAATAATCTTAACCTTAATTACTTGTCCAACCTTTAATACATCACTTGGATGTTTAATGTATTTGTCAGAGATTTGACTAACATGAACAAGCCCATCTTGGTGAACTCCGATATCAACAAAAGCACCAAAGTCTATTACATTTCTTACAGTTCCCATAAGCTCCATATCTGGCTTTAAATCTTCAATACTTAAAATATCAGATCTAAGCATTGGCTGTGGAAGTTCGTCTCTCATATCGCGGCCAGGCTTTAAAAGTTCGTTAGTAATATCTTCTAATGTTGGTCTTCCGGCACCGGTTTCTTTTACAAGCTTATCCCAACCAATTAATTTGCACATTGAAGGAAGGCTTGTGATTGCTTCTGTTCCGATATCAGTTAGTTTAAATCCAGTGAGTTCTAGTAGCTTCTTTGCAGCGTCGTAACTTTCAGGGTGAACTGCTGTTTCATCTAATTTATTCTTGGCCCCTGGGATTCTTAAGAAGCCCGCACACTGTTCAAATGCTTTTGGCCCAAGGCCTTTAACTTTTTTAATCTGTGCTCTTGAAGTAAATTCTCCGTTTTCTTCCCTCGCAGCAACAATGTTTTTTGCAACGCTTGCACTAAGGCCTGCAACTCTTGTAAGAAGTGGGGCACTTGCAGTGTTAAGGTCAACACCAATGCTGTTTACACAATCTTCAACAACACCATCTAAAGTTTCATTTAATCTTTTTTGAGGCATATCGTGTTGATATTGACCAACACCAACTGCTTTTGGGTCTATCTTTACTAATTCTGCGAGAGGGTCTTGCAGTCTTCTTGCAATTGAAACAGCACTTCTTAAATTGACATCAAACTGAGGGAACTCTTCTGCAGCAAGTTTGCTTGCAGAATAAACTGAAGCTCCGGCTTCAGAAACCATCATGTATTGTGGCTTATCCTTAACAGCTCCAAGTCCATGAAGAACATCTGCAGCAAAAATTTCTGTTTCTTTACTTGCTGTTCCGTTACCAATAGCAATTATCTGAACCTTATGCTTTTTAATCAAAGCCTTAATTGTAGTCTTTGCTAATTCAACCTTTTTAAATTCCGGGGTAGGGAAGACTACAGCAGTGTCTAATACTTTTCCTGTTGCGTCAACAACTGCAACCTTGCAGCCCATTCTGTAACCAGGGTCAAGGCCCATGGCAACCTTACCTTTAATAGGTGGCTGCATAAGAAGTTGTCTAAGATTTTCTCCAAAGAGACTAATTGCACCTTCTGATGCTTTGTCGGTAAGTTCACTTCTAATTTCATTTTCTAAACTTGAAGCAATTAATCTCTTGTAAGCATCTTCTGCTGCAAGCTTAACTTGATCTTTAGACTTTCCGCCACTTTCTTTTACTGTTTCATTAAAGATAATATCAAGAGCATCTTCTTCGTTTAATTCAATGCCTGCTTTAAGAAAGCCTTCCTTTTCGCCACGGTTAATTGCTAAAACGCGATGTCCGGCAATTTTGGAAACACTTTCACTAAAATCATAGTACTGAGCATAGACACTGTCTTCGTCTTTTGCTTTTTCGCTTCTAAGTACAGCGCTGCTATGATAAAGATCTCTTAAAAGATTTCTGATATCTGCATTATCGCTAATAGATTCTGCAATAATATCACGTGCTCCGGAAAGTGCATCTTCTATACTTGTTACTTCTTCTGTTAAATATTTTTCTGCTTCTTTTTCAGGGTTAGTTTTTGCTACTTGAAGCATAAGGATTGTTGCTAAAGGTTCCAAGCCTTTTGCTTTAGCGATGTTTGCTCTGGTTTTCTTCTTAGGTTTGTAAGGTCTGTAAATATCTTCTACCTTTGCAAGTGTATCTGCTTTGTCTAAAGCCTTAGCAATTTCGTCTGTCATTGCGCCTTGCTCGGTAATAGAATTTACTACTTCTACTTTTCTTTTATCTAAGTTTCTTAAATATTCCAATCTTTCGCCAAGTTCACGAAGAAGCTGATCGTCCATGCTTCCGGTAGCTTCTTTTCTATATCGAGCGATAAATGGAATAGTATTTCCTTCATCAATAAGCTGAATTGCGTTTGCGGCATATTGTTCGTTAATTTTCAGCTCTTTTGAAATGGCTTTTGCATAATTAGTCATATTAATTCCTCTTTTTTCGTTTATGTCGTACGCCAACTATTATAACACACAATATGTTGGGCATGGGCCTTAAA
Organism: Bacillota bacterium; assembly: GCA_030536235.1. Classification (GTDB taxonomy): domain Bacteria; phylum Bacillota; class Clostridia; order Peptostreptococcales; family Anaerovoracaceae; genus UBA1764. Next base: position 10,104 of record JAUNQK010000008.1, on the reverse strand, counting down.
ATGAGGCTGCCTAGCAAAATATACTAATGATTTTGTGTTATAATATTCTATATATTTATTGTAAGGTGAGAAACTATGTACAGATTTAATAATGATTATAATCAGGGTGCACACCCAAATATTCTTAAAGCTTTAGAAGATACAAACGATAAAGCTTATGCCGGGTACGGGCTTGATACAATTAGCAAAAAAGCTGCAAAGCAGGTTAAAGATAGACTTAAAAATCAAAATGCAGATGTTCATTTTCTGGTTGGCGGAACCCAAACAAATTTTGTGGTTATTGACTCAGTCTTAAGACCATATGAAGGGGTTATCTCAGCTGATTCAGGGCATATTAATGTTCATGAATGCGGTGCTGTTGAAAGCTGCGGACATAAGATTTTAACTCTGCCTCATAAAAATGGAAAGATTAGTGCTGCTCAGGTTGCAAAGTTAGCGCAAGATTATAAAGACAGCACAATTCCAGAACACGTAACTGTCCCAAGAATGGTTTATATTTCATTCCCAACAGAGTACGGAACAATTTATTCAAAGAAAGAGCTTTCAGATCTTTATAAGGTTTGTAAAAAATATGGTCTTTACCTTTACATTGATGGAGCAAGGTTAAGCTATGGCCTTGCTGCAAAAGACAACGACCTTAAGTTCGAAGATTTTGGAAAACTGTGCGATGCCTTTTATATTGGCGGGACAAAGTGTGGTGCATTAATGGGCGAAGCTCTTGTCATAAACAATAAAGACATGAAGCCGCACTTCAGAAACATGATGAAAGAAAACGGAGCAATTCTTGCAAAAGGATGGCTCTTAGGGATTCAGTTTGGCGAGCTGTTTAAAGACGATCTTTATTTCAAACTTGGAGAAAAGGCAGACAAACAAGCTGATAGAATTCGTAAAGCTTTAGCAAAGAAAAATTACAAGCTGTTTATTTCTAATAAGACAAATCAAATCTTTGTTGTTTTAGAAAATAAAGTAATGAATAAGCTTGCTAAAAACTTTATCTTTGAATTTGAAGATGTGATAGATAAGAACCATACATGTGTTCGTTTCTGCACAAGTTGGGCAAGCAGTGATGAAGCAGTTGATGCTTTAGTTGATGCAATAATTGGATAGAAGTATTTTACATTGCGATATGAATAGCTTTTTCTGCAGCGTCGAGCTTTTAGAGCATCCCGAGCTTGCAGGAAAACCTGTGGCAGTTGCTGGCTGTGCTGATGACCGCCACGGAATTATATTAGCAAAAAACCAATTGGCAAAGTCTTTCGGTGTGGTTACTCCGGAAACAATTATCTCTGCAAAAAGAAAATGCCCAGAGTTAGTATTGCTGCAACCACATCATAAAAAATACGAACATTATTGCCATGTAATTAACGATATATATCTTCGTTATACCGACATGGTAGAACCGTTTTCCATTGATGAAAGTTGGCTCGATGTTACCGGCAGTTTAAAATTATTTAAAAAGACTGCAAAAGAATTGGCAGACGAAATAAGAGAAACTGTTTTTAAAGAAACAGGGCTTTCTCTATCTGCAGGAGTATCTTTTAATAAAGTATTTGCAAAGATGGGAAGCGACTACAAAAAGCCTTATGCAACTACTGAAATTACAAGAGATAATTTCAGAGAATTGCTTTGGCCACTTCCTGCAGGAGATTTATTTTTTGTAGGCAAATCATCTGCAAGTAAATTGTCGCAGATGGGCATTCATACCATAGGTGATATAGCAAATGCAGATATTAGGCTTCTTGAATCTGTTTTTGGAAAACATGGCGCACAAATGCAAGCCGATGCTTTAGGGCTTGATGAATCTGAGGTTTCTCGTTGGGGTGAATATTCGGAATCAAAATCTGTTGGCCACGGAGTAACTTTTAAACGAAATATCAGTGGCGAAGATGAAATTAGAACTGCTGTAAAAGCTATATCTACTCGTGTTGCTGAAAGGCTTAGAAAATATTCATATAAGTGCCAAGGTGTTAAAGTCGAAATAAAAGATCCTAATTTTATTACCATTTCTCGTCAAAGGCAGCTAATTGAACCGAGCGATTTGGCTAGTGATATTGCAGAATGCGCTATGGATTTAATTAAAGAAAATTGGATAATTAATAATCCAATTCGTTTAATTACTATAACGGGTATTAATATCTTAGAGGCTGCAGCAGAATACTCTACTCAAATTAGTATATTTGATTCAAAAGATAAACAAGAACAAACCGAAAAAGAAAGAGCATTAGAACAAACTTTAGATAAAATAAAAGAAAAACATGGCAGAGATGCCATTTCAACTGCTAGTTTAATTGATAACGATTTGGGAATTTAAATGATTAGAAATTTAAGAGACATTGGCGGAATGACAGGTGCCAATGGTCGAAAAATTAAAAAAGGATTCTTCTTTAGATCTGCTGTATTAGATAAGCTTGATGATGAAGATATTAAATGGATAAGAGATAATAATATAAATCTTGTCTTAGATTTAAGAACTCCAACAGAAGAAAGATTAAGACCAGATATAAAGGTTGAAGGTGTAACAGATATAAACTATTATCTTCAAGACGAAAACGCAAGAAAAGGTTTAACTGTTAAAGGCCTTCGAGCATTAATTCTTAGTGCGCAAACAGAAGAAGAACGATTGGCTTTAGTTCCTGATATGAAGCAGTTATATGCTGAGATGATTACAAATGATTTTTCTCGCAAGCGTTTCGCCGAAGTAATTAAAACAATAGTAAATCATAAAGATGGGGCAGTGCTTATTCATTGTACTTCTGGCAAAGATAGAACCGGTATGACAGCTGCTTTGATTTGTACAATTCTTGGTGTAAGCCGAGAAGATATATTTGATGATTATTTAAGAAGCCTTGAACATGCCGAATGGGAATCCGCAATAATGCGCGAGAGTTTCATTGATGAAGGCGCAAGTGAGGCTTTAGCAGATAAGTTGAAAAGCTTCTTTGCCTTAGATAGAGAGTACCTTGAAACTTTCTTTAAAGCGATGGAAGATAATTATGGCACCACTGATAATTACATAAAAGAAGTTATTGGTTTAAGCGATAGCGATATCGAAGAATTTAGAAACAGAGTGTTAGAAAATGAGTAAGGTTTATTTTAGCGATTTTAATGCAAAATTTGGCGATGATATTCTTAGAAAATTTGAAAGATTAATTGTTGCTGCCGGTATTGACGATATTGATTTTGAAGATAAGTTTGTTGCTATTAAAGTTCACTTTGGTGAATGGGGCAATATGGCATTTCTTCGTCAGCAGTACGCGAAGGTTTTAGCCGATCATATTAAAGAAAGAGGCGGAAAAGTATTCTTAACAGATGCAAGTACACTTTATGCCGGGTTCCGTGGAAATGCAGTTGACCATTTATATGATGCTGCATGGAATGGTTACAGCCAGGCAATTGTTGGTTGCCCTGTTATTATCGCTGATGGCCTTCGCGGGACAGATGAAAGAATTATTGATGTTGAAGGCGCAAAGTATTGCAAGCAAGCAAAGATTGCTGCTGCAGTTGCTGAAGCAGATGTAATCATTTCTCTTACACATTGCAAGGGGCATGAAAATGCGGGCTTTGGCGGAACCCTTAAGAATTTAGGAATGGGTTGTGGTTCTAAGCATGGAAAAATGGCAATGCACAGTGCAAGTATTCCGGTAGTATATAAGAAAGCTTGCATTGGATGCGGAAATTGCGTTAAGGCTTGTGCTAATGATGGAATTCATATAATTGATCATAAGGCTGTTATTGATGAAGAACATTGCCTTGGCTGCGCAAACTGTTTCGCATATTGCACAAAAGGAGCATTATCATGCAAGTGGGATGAAGCCCCGTCTGTTCTTAGTGAAAAGATTGCAGAATATACAAAGGCTGCTTTAAATGGCAAACCACAGTTTCATATTTCAATTGCTTCTGATATTCAGCCAAATTGTGACTGCAATGGCGGGAGAAAAACTCAATTAGTACCAGATGTAGGAATGTTTGCAAGCTTCGACCCAATTTCAATTGATCAAGCAGCAGCTGATGCTATTAACAGACAGCCTATTATGCCTGGTAATCCAATAGCAGAAAAGGTTCATGACCACGACCATAAAGATGTTTTCCATATTGCACACCCTGATACCTCTTGGGAATCGGGCATTATTCATGGAGAAAATTTAGGCCTTGGCGAAAGAAAATACGAGATTATTACAGTAAAATAAGGTATAATAATTAAGTTATGAGATTTTTAATATCACTATCATCAGTTATAATGGCAGCTTCGGGTGCATTTTGCTTTGCATTTTACATGAATGGATATGCAGGCGTTGCTTTTGTATTGGGTGCAGCCATGTTAATCTACGGATTATGCCATGTAATTGCATATTCTATCGGGTTTAGAAAAAGTATTCTGCCTGAAACAGTTCTTGTTGAAGGTTTATTTGGTCTTGCTTTCGGTTTTTTAATCATTACAAATTTAATTCCTGAAAAGCAGATTTTATTATTCTATGGGGCATGGCTTTGCTTATCAGGTTTGATAAGATTCTCTGAATCTTTAGCAGTTAGTAAGGTTAACCCAAAGAATTGGTTTGCGGTAGCGCCACTTGGAATCGTTTGCGCAATGAGCGGATTCCTGATGATGGTGCCAAATCTTTTAGCAGGTTTTGATTCTGTATATATTGTTGCGATTTCATATATTGTTAACGCATTGAGTATTGCTGTTTATTCTGTTTATATGATTAAGAGACAGCAAACACAAAAGGCAAAAGAAGCAAAAGAACGTGCAGAAGCAAAGAAACGTTTAGCAGAGGTTAAGCGTAAAGAACGTGATAGACTTCGTTCATTAACAGAGGCTGAACGCGAAAAAGAAATTGCAGATGCTAAAGCTGAAAAGCTGAAGCAAGAAGAAGCCAAAAAGGCTGAGAAAGAAGCTCGCAAAGAAGCGCGCAGGCCGGCAACAGAAAGAACTGTTGAATTCACTCAGGAAGAAACAGAAGAAATTAATAGACTTGCAGAAGTTTCCGACGATGACGAACCAATCAAGGCTTCAGATATTTGGAGCAAGCCAAGCGAAGAAGAGCTTCAAGCAAGGCCGGTATTCAATAAGCCAACTAATATTCCGGTAATTGAAAAACAAATTGTACAAGAAGAAAAAGAAGAAGATCTTAAGGTTGAAGAAAAGCGTTCAATCGTAAACCTTGAAGAATTAGAAGAAAAGGTTCCTGAAGTTGAACTTCCATCTGTAGAAATTCCAAAGGTTGAGCTTAAAGCTGAGGGTGGCGAAAGCCTGCAGCGCAAGGCATTCCTTCTTGAACTTGAAAAAGAAGAAGCTGAAAAGCCTGACGAAGATGAATTGGCATCATTCAAACCGCTTTCACTTGAAGACCTCTTCTCTGATGAAGAATTTAATATTAAACCTTTGTCAGATGAAAAAGCTGCTGAAACCGATCTTAAGTTAACTCAGTCATTTACATTTGATTGGCTTGATATTAAAAAGTAATGGATAAAGTTTACGATTTGACAATTATAGGGGCCGGCGCTGCCGGCCTTTTCAATGCAGCAAGCTACGAAGGTTCTTGCTGTATTTTGGAAAAGAATTCAGAAGCTGCAAAGAAAATTTATGCAACTGGGAATGGCCGCTGCAATTATTTAAATGTTGAAGCCGATTCGTCTTGTTATAACAATCCAGACTTTGTAGAAGCTGTTTTTGAAATGGTTAGCCCAGACGATCTTTATTGGGAATTTACCAATATTGGTGTCATTGGAAGTGAAGAAGAAAATGGAAGGATGTATCCAAGATCAAACGAGGCTAAGACTATTGCAAGAGCATTAATAAATGCTGCTTCTAATGCTGATATTAAATATAATTTTGAAGTTAAATCAGCAAAAAAAGAAGAAGATATTTTTATCGTAGAATCAACCGGTGGCCAAATAGTAAGATCTCTTAATCTTCTTATTGCAACCGGTGGAAAAGCCGGAATTCAGTTTGGTTCCGATGGCAGAGGCTTAAAGATTGCTCAAAGCTTTGGCCATAATATTATTAAACCTATTCCGGCACTTGCCCCTATGACTTGCAGCGAAGATATTTCTTCTTTGGCCGGAGTTCGTGTAGAAGCTATGATTAATTTAATTAAGCATAGTGAAAATAGAGATGAAATTATTGCCTTTGAGTATTTTGGTGAAGTCCAGTTTACTAAAGATGCTATTTCTGGTATTTGTGTAATGGATCTTGCCAGAAATATTAAATTAGAAGAAGGCGTTAAATATACATTAACAGTGAACCCGTTTTGGGATTACGAGAAGAGTGAATTAGAAGATCTTTTAAAAGATTATCCACTTGAAAATCTTATTCCTGAAAAGCTTGCAAATTATATGAAGCAAGGAAAAAATCTTAGCTTTACAATTACAGGTACAAAAGGTTGGCCAGATGCTCAGACAACAGCAGGCGGCGTAGATGTTAATGAAATTAATGTTGATACAATGGAATCAAAGCTTGTGCCTGGATTATATTTTGCAGGAGAAGTAATTGATGTAGATGGCTATTGCGGAGGCTTCAACCTAACATGGGCTTTTGCAAGTGCACTTATCGCTGCGCGTTCAATAAATGATTAGAGTTAGTGGTTTTAAAATTAGAGTAGGGAAAACAATTGATGATATGCCTCTTGCAGTTGAAAAATATCTTAAACTGCCAGCTGGCACAATTTTATCATGCAATATTGTAAAAGAATCAATTGATGCTCGCGAGAAACCAAATATTTATAAGGTATATACTTTAGATATTTCATCAGATTTAGAAGATGAATATCTTATTGATGCAGCTAAGAGAAACAGATTAAAAGTTTCTAAAAGTGAAACTGAAATATATAAACCTGAAATTAATGGAGCGCATTTTGAGAAACGACCTGTCGTTGTGGGTTTTGGCCCTTGCGGAATGTTTGCTGCGTTAGTTCTTGCTATGGCTGGCGCAAAAACTATTGTTCTTGAACGTGGGGCTGCCATGGAAGAAAGAATAAAAGATGTAGAAAATTTCTGGAATGGCGGCGAGCTAAAAGAAAATTCAAATGTTCAATTTGGAGAAGGTGGCGCAGGAACATTTTCTGATGGAAAACTTACTACCGGAACTAAGAACAGAGCTCAATCATTTGTGCTTAAAACTTTTGTTGATGCAGGCGCTTCAAAAGAAATTATGTATAAACAGCATCCACATATTGGGACAGATGTTATCAGAAAAGCTGTTGTTAATATAAGAAAAGAAATTGAATCTCTTGGTGGCGAAGTTCGCTTTAACACAAAGTGGGTTCCGGGTTTAATTGATACAGACTGCACTATTTTAGCCATTGGCCATAGTGCTCGTGATACATTTAAAGATTTACTTGATCAAAACTATATGATCGAGCAAAAACCATTTTCTATTGGAGTTCGCGTTGAGCATACCCAAGAAACAATTGATATGGCTCAATATGGAGCAAAGCATCAAGAGCTTGGCATTGGCCCTGCAGAATATAAACTTAATTGCAAAATAGACGACAGAGGCGTCTATACATTTTGCATGTGCCCGGGCGGCGAAGTTGTAGATTCATCTTCTGAAAAGAATACTTGTGTCACAAATGGCATGAGTTATTCTTCGCGTGATGGAGAATTTGCAAACGCTGCTGTTCTTTGTGATGTTAGAACAGAAGACTTTGGCAGCGTAGACCCTTTGGCTGGCGCAAAATTCCAACAAAAATACGAAGAATTGGCCTATATAAATGGCAATGGTAAACTTCCTAAAGGAGAAGCAGCTTTTAATTCTCTCCCTGATTTTGCGTCTAAAGCCATTAAATCTGCTTTAATTGTATTTGGCAGAAAGCTTAAAGGCTTTGATAAGCCTGTCAATATTTACGGAATAGAATCAAGATCTTCTAGCCCTATCAGAATAAAAAGAGACGCAAACGGCGAAGCGCTTGCGTCTAATGGTTTGGTTATTTCCGGCGTTTACCCTGGCGGTGAAGGCGCAGGTTATGCCGGAGGCATTATGTCATCTGCTTGCGATGGAGTTCGCTTAGCAGAATTTGCTATTCGAAAAGAGTAGTTCCTTCCATTTCTTCTGGAACTTCTAATTCCATAAGATCTAATAAGCTTGGTGCTAAATCACATAATGCACCAGACTTCTTTAATTTTCTATCTTGCTCACCAACATAGATTAATGTTACAGGATTTGTTGTATGCGCTGTCATCGGTGATCCATCTGGATTAATCATGCAGTCTGCATTGCCGTGATCTGCTGTGATAAGCATATTGCCGTGAACAGATTTGATTGCTTCAACAATTTGTCCAACACAATTGTCTACAGTTTCTACAGCTTTCTTTGCTGCATCGAATACACCGGTATGCCCAACCATATCGCAGTTTGCAAGATTCATAATGATAAGATCTAAATCGTTATCCTTAATTCTCTTTAATACTTTTTCAGTAACTTCATTTGCGCTCATTTCAGGCTGAAGGTCGTATGTTGCAACCTTAGGGCTTGGAACAAGGATTCTTTCTTCGCCTTCATATGGAGCTTCGACTCCGCCATTAAAGAAGAATGTTACATGAGCATACTTTTCTGTTTCTGCAATTCTAAGCTGCTTAAGACCTTTTGAAGAAATATATTCGCCTAAAGTATTCTTAAGATTCTGAGGCTTAAATGCGATGTGAACATTTGGCATAGTAGCATCATATTGTGTGAAGCATACATAGTAAAGATTCTTGCAAATCTTTTTTCTTTCAAAGCCGTCGAAATCTGCATCTACGAAGCATCTTGTAATTTCTCTTGCTCTATCAGGGCGGAAGTTAAAGAAAATGATTGAATCGTTGTCATTTACTGTTGGTGTTCCTTCAACCTTGCCAGGCTTAAAGAATTCATCTGTTTCACCTTCAGCCCAACCAGCTTCGAATAATTCATCAGCAGTTTTTTTACTTCTTCCTTCACCAAGAGTATATAAATCATAGGCGGGGGAAACTCTTTCCCAACGCTTATCTCTATCCATTGTGTAGAATCTTCCGGTTACACTTGCGATTTGTCCGCAACCGATTTCTTTAATCTTGTCTTCTAATTCTGCGATGAATTGTTTTGCAGAACCAGGGTTAACATCACGGCCATCAGTAATGGCATGAACATATACTCTATCAAGGCCTCTTTCTTTTGCTAATTTGAGAAGGGCATAGAGATGATAGTTGTGAGAGTGAACTCCGCCATCAGAAAGAAGACCAAAGAGATGCAGGTTGCTGCCGTTTTGTATTGCACTATCTACTGCTGCGCATAATTCTTCATTCTTAAAGAATGTACCATCATCGATGTCTTTGGTAATCTTTGTAAGTTCTTGCCATACGACTCTTCCGGCACCAATATTTGTGTGCCCAACTTCTGAGTTGCCCATTTGGCCATCAGGTAAACCAACATAAAGGCCGCTTGCCTGAATTTGAGTATTTGGGCATGTTTCCCAAAGTTTATCAAGATTAGGGGTATTGGCTGTAGTAATTGCATTAGCAGGGCTTGCCTTAGCAATGCCAAAACCGTCTAAAATAAGTAACATTGTAGTGTTTTTCATAATTGTTTCTCCTTAACAATATAGTATTGTACCACAATAAGGGCCCTTTGTTAGTATCTTTTGCCCCTATGTGCAATTTTTCTTACATATATATATGGTATAATTATAGTATGGAAAGTATGTCTTGGACAACTGAACAACAAGAGGCTATTAGCGATATTGGTCAGAATTTGCTGGTTTCTGCTGCTGCCGGAAGCGGAAAAACTGCTGTTTTGGTAGAACGTATCATTCAGCTTGTGGTAAAAAAGGGCGTAAACATAGATGAGATGCTTATCGTAAGCTTTACAGAGGCTGCGGCAACTCAAATGAAGAATAAAATCTATAAAGCCCTGGCCGAAGCGGGTTTAGACGACCAAATCGAAAGGATGAGTAGGGCCAGTATTTGCACCCTAAGCAGCTTTGCTTTTAGCGTGGTTAAAAACTACTATCATTTAATTGGCGCAGACCCATCTTGCAAGATTTGTGACGACATCAAGGCAAGATTGCTTCAGCAAGAAGCTTTAGATGATATGTACGAGCAGCTTTTTGAATGCAAAGATTCAGATTTCTTATATTTTCTTGATAGATA
>JAUNQK010000052.1 GCA_030536235.1 Bacillota bacterium | reverse complement strand
CGTGCATACCACCTTCGGTTGTACGAATGTTGTTAGCGTATGAAAGAATTGTTTCGCTATAAGCAGTTGTCCATTGCATTGCAATTTCAACTTCTTTATCTTGGCCTTTAACTTCGTAGTAAATAATATCTTTATGTACTGCGTCTTTATTTCTATTCTGGAATTCTACGAATTCTTTTAACCCGCCTTCATAATGGAAGACTTCTGATTTAGCTTTCTTGCCTTCTACAACTCTTTCATCAGTTAAGGTAATCTTAATTCCTTTATTTAAAAATGCTGTTTCTCTTAAGTGGTTCTCAAGAGTGCTATAGCTAAATTCTGTTGTTTCAAAGATTTCTGGGTCTGGTGTAAAGATAACACGGCAACCTGTTTGAGTACCGCATTTTCCTACAATCTTCATATCTGTCTTCTTTTTGCCACGGCTGAAAGTCATTTGATGAATTTTTCCATCACGCATACTTTCAACTATCATTTCTGTAGAAAGAGCATTTACTACAGATGCACCTACGCCGTGAAGACCGCCAGATACCTGGTAGCCGCCTTTTCCGAACTTACCGCCGGCATGAAGAACTGTCATGATTACTTCCATGGCTGGCTTGTGTTCCTTTGGGTGCATGTCAACAGGCATACCACGACCATCATCTAATACTTCGCAGCTTCCATCCTTATGAATGGTAACCTGGATGTTTTTGCAGTATCCTGCTAAAGCTTCGTCAACAGAGTTATCTACGATTTCGTATACACAGTGATGCAAACCTCTTTCACCTGTGCTACCAATGTACATGCCTGGGCGTTTTCTTACAGGTTCAAGACCTTCCAGTACTTGAATTTGCTCGGCATTGTATTCTGTTGGCTTTTTTATTTCTTTTGCCATTTAAATTCCTCCGCTTTTTTCACATAAAATAACAGGTTAATTATAGCACAAAAAAGGCCTAATTTCAATTTTAAGGGCTAAAATCGCCCCATACTACAACTTTCCTATTTTTTTACAAAAAACTTCATTATTCGCTTTTTTGCCTTTTTTCGGCCCAAAATAACTTTTTTAAAAAATTTTTTTACAAAAAATTGACCCCTAAAACCTATATCTTGTGGTTGTGAATAAGTTTGATTTCTTTTTCCACAAAATAGTGGAAAACATGTGGAAAAGTGTTGAAGTAAGCATTCAAAAAGGGGTATTCCTGTGGATAACTTTTAATGATATAATAAGTCACTCTCAATATTTAGAGTCTTAATTACCAATTCGCTGGTTTGCAAAGGCTTTATAAATATTGGTATATTTTATTGTAGAGGTAAAAACTTATGACAAAATCAGAACTGAAAATTAAATGGAAAACAGTGCTTGATACTTGCCCTGCTGATCGCTTAGATCAAGTAAAAATCGACCAGTGGTACAAGCCTCTTATTCCTATATTCTTTGACGAAGAAAACAGCGTCATTCAGTTTGTTACAAATGAAAAGAATCCTATGTTAAAAGACATGGTAGTTTCAAACTACAATATCTTGCAAAATAGCGTTATCGACGTTTTTGGCAAAGATATAAAGCTTGAAATTATTGATGACGAAGAAGAAGAGAATGAAGAATCCGGCGAATATACCGACCCTCATTACACTTTTGATAGATTCATTTCAGGTGCAAATAATAGACTTGCCCTTGCTGCAAGCCTTGCAATTGCAGAGCATTTTACCCCTGATTATAACCCTCTATTTATTTACGGGGGTTCGGGCCTTGGTAAAACTCACCTTTTAACAGCTATTAAAAACTATGTAAAAGAAAAAGACCAAGATAAGAAGGTTCTTTATGTTACATCAGAAGCTTTTACAAACGAGCTGGTATCTGCTATTCGTGAGCATACAACCGAGGAATTCCATGAAAAATACAGAAAAGTAGACATTCTGCTTATTGATGATATTCAATTTATTGCCGGAAAAGAAAGTACAGAAGAAGAAGTCTTCAATACATTTAATACTCTCTATTCTGCAAACAAGCAGATTGTAATTAGTTCTGATAAACCACCAAAAGAGCTTAAATCTCTGCCAGATAGACTGGTTAGCCGTTTTAGCCAGGGTATGATTGCTGATATTCAGCCACCTGACTATGAAACAAGAGTTGCTATCTTGCAGCAAAAGGTTGAAGATAAAAAGCTTTCTATCGATCAGGATATGGCCCAGGTTATCGATTTAATTGCACAAAATATTACTGATAATATTAGAGAGCTTGAAGGTGCGTTAACAAGAGTAATTGCTTTTTCAGCCCTTTCAAATGCGAAAATTAACAAAGAGCTTGCTAAATCAGTACTTAAAGATGTTTTTAATCTTAAAGAAAAAGAAATTACACCTGAAAATATAAAGAAAACTGTTGCTGAATTTTATGGAGTAAAGATTTCTGATCTTGAAGGAACAAAGCGTTCAAGAGTATTTGTTGTTCCAAGACAGATTGCAATGTACTTAATTAGAAAACATACACCTTTATCACTTCCACAAATAGGTGAAGAATTTGGTGGAAAAGACCATACAACAGTAATGCATAGCTGTGAAAAGATTGAAGAAGAACTTAAAGATAATAAAGCTTTAGAAGAAAAGCTTAATATTATCGAAGCACAGTTTAATAAAAATTAATCACTTTATTCAATCAAAAAACACACTTTTTACACAGGTTTATTAACAGGTAAAAATCTTAAAATTTAAACATTAAAATAGGTTATTAAGATATTAACAGGCCCTACTACTAATACTACTAAATTAATTTATTAATATAAGGAGTTATTATGAAATTCGCATGTACACAACTTTCCTTAATCAAAGCATTAAGTACAGTAAATAAAGCAGTAAGTACAAGAACAACAATTCCTGTTCTTAAAGGTATTCTTTTAAATATTAAAGATAATAGATTATATTTAACAGCTTCTGATTTAGATTTATCTATTGAAACATCTATTGATGTTCAAGCTGAATCTGAAGGTTCTTTAGTTGTTAATGCAAAATTATTTGAAGATATTATTAGAAAACTTCCAAGTGCAATTGTTAAGATAGAAGAAGTTGGCGGAAAATTATTAATTTCATGTTTAGGTTCTGAATTTAGTATTGTTACACTTCCTGCTGAAGAATTTCCAAGCATTGGAATGGTTAATGAATTAAATAAAGTAGTAATTAGTAAAGATATATTTAAAGAATTAATTAAGAGAACATCTTTTGCTGCAAGTTTAGATGAAAAGAAAGGTAGCTTAACAGGTTGCTCTATTACATTTAATAATAATGTTTTAGAAATAGCTGCTCTTGATGGTTTTAGACTTGCTGTTGCAAAAGAGAATTTTAATGGCCCAGATAGAAAAGTAATTATTCCGGCAAAAATTTTAAACGAAATTAATAAGATTTTAAGTGAAAATGAATCAAATGAAATTTCATTAATTTTAGATGAAAAGAAAGCTGAAATATTTATTGATGAAACAAGAGTTATTGTTAGATTATTAGAAGGAGAATTTATTAAATATAAAGATATTATTCCTTCAGAATATAAAACAAGAGTAATTGTTTCTGTTGCTGAAATTCAATCAGCTATTGAAAGAGCTTCTTTATTTGCAAAAGAAGGTAAAAATAATTTAATTAAATTAGAAATTAAAGACGGTAATATTGAAATTACTTCAAGATCTGAAGAAGGTAATGTAAAAGAAAATGTTTCTGCAGAAATTGAAGGAGAAGATCTTACTATTGGATTTAATTCAAAATATTTAATTGATGTTTTTAAAGTAGTTAATGATGATGAAGTTGCTATTGAAATGGGTAGTGCTGTAAGTGCTTGTTTAATTAAACCTATTTCTGGTGATAATTATTTATATTTAGTTCTTCCGGTTAGAATTAGTGCTAATTAAAAATATAGAACTTAAAAATTTTAGAAATTATAAAAATCTAAAATTAGAGTTTGATGATAAATTAAATATATTTTTAGGACAAAATGCCCAAGGAAAAACAAATTTACTTGAAAGTTTATTTGTTATTGGAATGGGTAAATCTTTTCGTACTAATTCAGATAAAGAAATGATTTTATTTAATCAAGAATTTGCAAATGTAAAAGCAAATATTCTTGATGATAATAATGAAGATGAAATAGAAATTACTTATAGGCCTGAAGGTAAAATAATAAAACTTGATGGAATAAAACTTAAAAGAACTGTTGATTTACTTGAAACGGTTTATATAGTTGAGTTTAGCCCTGAAGATTTAAAAATTGTTAAAGAAGGGCCAGACCATAGAAGAAGATTTTTAGATAGAGAACTTTGTCAAATTAAGCCTATTTATTATTCAGATCTTGGAAATTATAAAAAAGTTTTAAAAGAAAGAAATTCTTTATTAAGACAAAAAAATTTAGATAAAAATTTATATTCTGTATTTAATGAAGCTTTATCTGAATATGGAGTAAGAATAAAAAAAGAAAGAGAAATATTTATTAATAGAATTTTAGATATTTCTAAAAATATTCATAAAGATATTACTTCTGGAATGGAAGAATTAAATTTATCTTATGAAACAAAAATAACTGATAAAGAAAGTTATATAAAAACCCTTGAAGAAAACTTTAATAAAGACATTGAAAAAGGGTTTACAAGCTTTGGCCCGCATAAAGATGATATTAAAATTGAAATTAATGGGATTGATATTAGAACTTATGGGTCTCAAGGGCAACAAAGAACAGCTGCTTTATCTATGAAGCTTGCTGAAATTGGTTTAATTAAACAAGAAACCGGAAAAGATGCAGTTTTAATGCTCGATGATGTTTTATCAGAGCTCGATCAAAATAGACAGCGCTATCTTATTGAAGCGATGAAAGGCATTCAAATCTTTATTACTGCAACAGAAATTGATGAGAATTTAAGAGTTCTACTACCTGAGGGTAAAACCTTTAAGGTTGACAATGGGACTGTTAAAAATATATAATTTTAAGGTTATCTATACTAATTATGGAAGGAGGATTCAAAAATGGCAGGAGTTGAAACATATCAGCCAAAGAAGGGCCAGAGATCACAAGAACATGGTTTCCGCAAGAGAATGGCAACAAAAAACGGCCGTAAAGTTCTTAAGAGAAGAAGAGCAAGAGGCAGAAAGAAGCTTACAGCTTAATGAAAGATCCCGAAATTCTAAGAAATCAGCGTGATTTTAACAAGCTGTATAATAAAGGAAATTCGGCTGGAAGCAAGTATGTGGTGCTTCTTATGCTTAATAATGGGCTCACATACAACAGAAAGGCCTTTGTGGCGAGCAAAAAGGTTGGAAACAGCGTAAAACGCCATAGAGCCGTTCGTTTGATGAGAGAATCTTATAGATTACTCGAACCAAAGTTTAAGACTGGCTATGATTTATTATTTATAGCTAGGAACACAATTAATGATACGAAATGTGCGGATGTGAAAAAATCTATTGAAGCCGCAGCAAAGAGAGTCAATATTTTAGCCTAATGAAGAGCTTTTTGATTGTATTAATTAGCTTTTATAGAAGCTACATATCTCCAAGGTTTCCAAGCAGCTGTAGGTATACGCCTACCTGTTCTGAGTATGCCCTTGAAGCTATACAAAAATATGGCGCTCTTAAAGGGGGATGGCTCGCCTTTAAGCGCATCCTAAGGTGTCATCCGGGGAAACCTGGTGGATATGACCCTGTACCTTAAATTTGAATTTTTGGCCCGAAAGGGCTTTTGGAGGAAAAACTAGATGAAATATCTGGCTATTGGAATGGGTTATTTAATGAAGTTCTTATATAACTTCATTGGTAACTACGGCATAACAATTATTATTTTGACAATAATTGTAAGAGCCTGCTTGATTCCGCTTTATTCAAAGCAACAGAAATCAATGGCTAAAATGCAAGAATTGCAGCCAAAGATTAACGAAATCCAGACTCGTTATGCTAACGACAAAGAGAAAATGAATGAAAAGCTGAACGAAGTATACGCAGAAGCTGGTCAGTCTCCTTTATCAGGATGCTTACCAATGCTTATTCAGCTTCCTATCATCATGGGTCTTTATACACTTCTTCGCAGCCCACTCGATTACATGGTTGGCGCAGAGAACATGGTAGCAGCTGTACACGAAGGTTTCCTTTGGGTAACAGACCTTTGCCAAACAGACCCTTGGATTTTACCAATTCTCGCTGGTCTTACTACATTCTTTACTTTTAACTCTCAGCAAGATACACAGGCTACAAGCGGTAGCGCAAATGTATCTAAGGCTATGAAGTATTTCTTCCCTGTTATGATTTTCTTAATGGGTAGAACTTTCCCTGCAGGCCTTGCTCTTTATTGGACTGTAGGTAACGTTGTTACTTGGATTCAGACAAGAATCATTAATAAGAAGACTGCAAAGGAAAAGCTTAAGAAAGAAGTAAAAGAAGAAGTAATAAAAAGTAGAAAAGAAGCAAGAGGAAAATAATGAAATATTCTGAGAAATGGGGAGACAGCAT
>JAUNQK010000051.1 GCA_030536235.1 Bacillota bacterium | reverse complement strand
GTTTCAAAATCTTTTAAATCTTTCCACTCAAGATCGTAATCATTTTTATTCTGCATTACCTTGTCGCCAAGCCTGTAGATTCTTCCGGCAAAGCTCTTTTCTGCTTTACCTTCTGCCGCAGGGTTAAGAACCTCTTGTAAAGATTTATTAAGCTCAATACTGCCAAGCATTCCTTTACGCATTGGCGTTAAAACTTGAATCTTAGATAAAGCGTCTTCACAATTTAAATATTTCGGAAGCCTTACAGCGCAAAGTTCTTTTATAGTATCAAGAATTTCCTGTTCACTTTGGCGCGCAAACATAAAGAAATCTTTGTCTTTTTCATTAAAGCTTGGATACTCACCTTTATTAATTAAATGGGCATTAACAACAATTAAACTTTCTGCTGCCTGCCTAAAAATATCTGTAAGCCTAACCACATGAATCTTTTCGCTTGCAAGCATATCTTTTAATACATTACCAGCACCAACCGGAGGAAGCTGATCTGCATCACCAACAAGAATCAGCCTTGTACCAGGTTTTATTGCAGAAAGAAGCCCGTCCATCAAAAGAATATCAACCATAGACATTTCATCAACGATAATGCAATCAAAGTCTAATTGATTTTCTTCGTTCTTTCCAAAGTGCATGCTTTCCCCATCATCGGCATATTGATATTCTAAAAGCCTATGAATAGTAGATGCAGCTTGCCCTGTTGTTTCTTCCATACGTTTTGCAGCGCGGCCTGTTGGGGCAGCAAGTGCAGTTTTCACATTTGAAGCATTTAGTATAGAAAGAATCGTATTAATTACTGTTGTCTTTCCTGTGCCAGGGCCTCCTGTAATAATTGACACACCACTGCATAGCGATGAAACTACTGCCAGCTTTTGAGTATCAGAAAGCTGCATACCGGTTTTCTTTTCGGTAATTGCAATTTGTTTTTCAAAATTAATAGCCAAAGCATTAATTGATTCATGGCTTAATCTATATAGTAAAGCTGCAACATGTCTTTCAGCTTTAAAGTAATAATGAAGCATTACTACGTCTTGGCCATCCAATTTTTCTGCGCAGAGCCTATTTTCAAGAACCATGTTATACAAGGTATCAGAAACAAGTTCTCTTGGTTGGTCTAAAAGAGCAGCAGTTGCTTCAATTAATTCTGTTTTAGAAAGATAGGTGTTACCGTTTAAAGCTGCACGTTTAAGTACATAAAGCAATGCGCTTTTGATTCTAAATTCAGAATCTTTCGCAAAGCCCATCTTTTCTGCAATAGCATCAGCTTTTTGAAAACCGATAGAATAAACATCATCGATTAGTCTATACGGGTTTTCTTTTATTATTTCTACAGACTTACTTCCATATACTTTATAAAGCTTCATGCAAGCAGAAGAAGCAATATCAAAAGCGCTAAGCTGCATCATTACTTCTGCATACTCTCTTTGCGCCGCATAGCTTTCAGCAATTTGACTCGCTTTAGCATCGCCTATTCCTTTTATTTCTGTTAATCTTTCCGGATTCTCACTGATAATTTTTAGACTGTCCTTACCAAATTTTTTTACAATAAGTAGAGCCGTGGCAATACCAACGCCTCTAATTGCACCAGAAGCAAGGAAGTTTAATATCCCTTCCTCGCTTGTTGGCATAGATTCAGTAAAACTGGAAAATGCGAACTGTTCACCATACTTTGGATGATTAACCCATTCGCCTACAAGAAGATATTCGCGGCCGAGCTTTGGATCTGGCAAATAGCCAGTAGCGACAAACTGTTCGCTTGTAGTTTCGAAAACCGCGATTGTATAGAAATTATCTTGATTATAATAAATGATTTCAGAAAGCTTAGTGCTTTTTTCTTCTTTCATTAATCTTTCTTAAAACTTGGCTTATAAAGCATACGTCCATCAAGAGTTCTTACTCTTTCAGAGAATGTTCCTTCTGCTGTAGCTGCTAAGTTATCTTCAAAATCAAACATCTTAGCGTCGAGCATATCTAAATAATGAAGTAATTCTGCTTCAGGGAACATTGGCTTAATAGGGCTTCCAAACTCTGGCTCGTAATGATGTGAAATAACCATGTGTTCAAGCATAACAGCCTTTTCATCTGAGATGCCTTCTTCTTTTGCCATTTCTGATACCTTGCGAACACCAAGAACCAAATGGCCAAGAAGCTTTCCTTCAAAACTATAACCAGGTGAAATACCAAGTTCATTTGAAAGAATCTCTGTTATCTTTTCCATGTCGTGCAGAATAACTCCGCAAACAACCCAATCTCTATCAAGATTTGTATATACACTGCAAGCAAGTTCGCCCATCATAAGCATGCGTTTAATATGATAAATTAAACCAGCCTGCTCTGCATGATGGTTTCTCATTGCACCAGGATAATACAAAAGTTTTTCCTTGCTTTCGTTTAAGAAGCGCAAAGCCATTCTTTTAAGTTCATCATCACCAATGCTTTCAGCCCTGGAATAAACATAGTTATACATTTCTTCAGGGTTTTCCGGAGCAGCCTTGATATAGTCTGTCATATCAAGCTTATCTTCTTTTTGAGCCTTGCGAATCTTTGTAACTCTAAGCTGTCTTATTCCATTCCATTCAGAAACAGTAGCCTTAATCTTTACACAGTCACCTTCTGTGATGCGGGAAAGCCCATATACTTCTTCATCGGCAATATCCCATTTCTTTCCGTTAATTTCGCCTGTTGAATCGCCAAGAGTAATATCTAAATATTGCTTGCGATTAGAACCAACACGAATAGAAATACTCTTTACCAAAAAGAAATCTACAAATTCTTCGTTAATATTTAAATTGTTAATATAAAAATTCTTCATGTCTTAATTATAATTAAATTTCCATTATTTGTCAATAATGTTTTTTCTATCCTCTAATCATTCTCTTCTTGTTCTTCTACTTGCTCAATAAGAAATTCTTCGTCAGTTTTAATTCCTTCAAGAATCTTTCTCTTATTACGATGTTCATTTTCACATCTGTATTGAACCTGATTAACAATCACCGTCAAAAGTATTTCAAGCAAATAATAGATAATAGCTGTTGCTATTAATGGGAAGAAAGCTTCATATGTACGAGATCTAACAAGGTCTGAAATCTTTGTTAAGTCTAATACGGCAATATAACCTACAATTGCTGTTTCCTTAAGCAGTGTTATTGCATCATTTCCGTAAATAGGAATAAAGTGTCTTGCAGCCTGTGGGAGAATTACTCTAAAGAATGCTTGCTTATCAGAATATCCCATTGCTCTTGAAGCTTCATATTGTTCTTTGCCAACTGCATTGCATCCAACATTAAGCATGTCATACATCGAGCATGCGAAAATAAGAGAGAAGCCTACAATTGACACTCCAATGCCGTTCATTTTTACAGCATTTAAAACCAAATAGTAAAGAATCATTAAAAGCAATACCGTAGGCATTCCATCAATAATCCAAGTAATCGCTTCTGTAACCTTGTTTGCAAATTTATTGCCCTTTCGGCAAGCCATGTAAGCTAAAAATCCTAAAATAGTACCAAGAACAATAGAACTAAAAGTAATTTCTATACTAACAAGTGTACCTTCAACAAATTGCTTCCATCTATTTTCTTTGATAAAGGTTTTGTTAAAGCTTTCGCTAATTTTTTCAAAGAAGCCAAGATCACTATCGCTGTATCCTTCAAGAACAAATACAATGTTGCAGTGATAATACGGATTAGACAGCTGTGCTGTTTCTTCTCTTTCATCACTAATAACAATGTTCATTCCAAAATCATATTTACCGGTTTCTGTTCCAGGAGCAATAGCTTCAAAAGGAATTGAGTTAAATTCCGGAATATATCCGTATTTAGCGCAGAAGTTTTGCATAAATTCTACGTCAAAGCCGGAAAATTCTCCATTGCTTTCAAATGAGAATGGTTCATATCCGCCTTCAATAGCAATGCTTACGGTTCCGTTTTCACCTGTAAATACCGGATTCGATCTGATAACACTTGTATCAGCATCAAAGTTCATTACCCAATAATCATACAAATCATCAAGAAAACCATTGCTTGAAGACTCAGCAATAAATTCATTAATTTGGGACAGTAATAAATTCTGTCTTTCGTTGTTTCCAACTACTACAGCATAATCACAAACTCCGGCAAGCTCTTCCATGCGAACAAGCTCTGGATGTTTATCATACTGCGCAATAAAACCAACCTCTTCGATAAGATATGCACTAATCTTATTTGACTCTAAAGCCAGAATCATATCGTTAGGCATAGTAAAATACTGCCACTCAGCTTCAGGGATTCTATCTTTAACTAATTCTTCATATAATACCGAAGTTTGAACACCTAAAAGATGACCATTTAAATCATCAATAGATGTAAAGCCAGATTTTGTTTTAGCCTCAGCTGTTGTTGGAGCTTCATCAGCAAATACAATCGCAATGGAAGAAAAAGCAATCATTAATGCAAGAACTAAACAGAAAAACTTCTTCATAATTATGCCTCCTCCCATTTAAAGATAAGCTCTAACTTATGCTGATGCTTTGTGTCACTTGGGTCTCTAATCTCATCATGAACAACAGTTGTTGATTCGTTAAGAATAGAATTGAACAATTCATTGTCAGAATCAAAAGGATTAAAATGCTCACCATTGTATTTTACTACAAGTGAAAGTTCGTCCTTCTTTTCTGAATATTCAATATCGAATACAATGTCGATATCATCTTCTAAGATAAACAGATTATTAACACATATTTCTTCAAGACACATCTGCAGTTTTGAAGTTCTATCATTTTCAATAAGCAGTTTTTCTGCATATGATTGAAGCTCTTCTGCAAAATTCTCAAAATCGAAATTAGTATTTCTAATTGAGTAAGACAAAACACTAAGTCTTTGAACAAATTTACGAGTTAAAGGCTTAGTTGGATTTTCAAAGATTTCCTTAGGTGTTCCGTCGTCATAAATATATCCATCGTTTAATAGAATAACTCTATTAGCAATCTTCTTTGCGAAATCCATTTCGTGAGTAACAATCATCATTGTTCTGCCGCTTTTAGCAAGCATTCTAATTACAGACTGTACTTCACCAATCATACTTGGGTCTAAAGCTGATGTCGGCTCGTCAAATAAAATAATTTCAGGGTCCATTGCCAGAGTTCTCGCAATAGCAATACGCTGCTGCTGTCCGCCGGAAAGATCTGAAGGATAATTTAAAGCCTTTGCAGCAAGCCCTACTGTATAAAGAAGATCCATCGCCTTATCATAAGCCTCTTGCTTTGTTCTGCCAAGAAGAGTCATCTGCGGCTTCATAATATTTTCAAGGATAGTCATATGTCCAAAGAGATTAAAGCTTTGGAAAACCATGCCCATCTTTTTTCTTACTTCATTTATGTCACAGTGCTTATCAGTAATATTTTGACCGTCAACAATAATGTCACCCGATGTTGGCTCGGCTAACAAATTTATGCAACGAAGCAGTGTCGATTTACCTGTTCCGGATGGCCCAATAATGGCAATAACATCACCATCATTTATCGTCATATTAATATCCTTAAGAGGAGCAGAATCTTCAAATTCTTTTCTTAGATGCTTAATTTCAATCATTGTAAAGAACTCCTTTCCCTAAGCACGAAAACAAGCTCGACCCTATGGGACGAGCTTGCAGATTTTAAATGTGAAAAATACGGCTGAGTACACTTCTCAAAACAAACGTATTTAATTTTTTTCATCTTAAAAATATCAACTCCGTGGCGGTACCCCCGCGCGTGCCGCGGGAACCTCGTCTTATTTCAGGTCTTGGCGCCTTAATCGGTCGTGCGCCCCTGAGAGAGTTACTCACTCTCCTTTGGACTGGTTTGCCAGGATAACTGGCCAATCAAGCATAGAAACGTGTATTAAATCTATGCTATCCAAAATATCTTTCAATTAGCTTTATGGGGCAATTATAAATTATAATTGCCCCGGTGTCTATACTTTTACCAATATTTTTCAGTATTATTTAAGTTCCTTAGAATCTACTACTTCTTTAATGGTCTTTACGAAATCATTAAGGCCCATAGCACCTAAATCGCCATCTGTTCTGTGTCTTGGAGATACAGTACCAGCTTCAATATCACGATCGCCAACTACAAGCATATACGGTACTTTTTCAAGCTGTGCATCACGAATCTTACGGCCGGTCTTTTCATTTCTCTTATCAATTTGAACTCTTAAGCCATTAGCTTCCAGTGTTGTCTTGATAGAATCAGCATAATCAAATGCTCTATCTGTAACTGGAAGAATCTTAACCTGAACAGGAGCAAGCCATGTTGGGAAAGCTCCGGCAAAGTGTTCAGTAATAATACCAATAAATCTTTCAACTGAACCAAATACTACTCTATGAATCATAACCGGAGTCTGTTTTTCTGAGTTTGTATCCGTATATTCAAGATCGAATCTGCCAGGAAGCTGATAGTCGAGCTGGATAGTACCGCACTGCCATTTACGACCAAGGCAATCTTCGATTTC
>JAUNQK010000116.1 GCA_030536235.1 Bacillota bacterium | reverse complement strand
AATAAGATATGGGATATGATTTGGAAACGTTGGTGTTACTATGAAAATTTTTGCAATTCGGGACGAAAATGATAAAAGCAAAAAAGATATAGCATATCTTTTGTACTATGAAGTAGATAAGCGTTTTTATATTGAGCTTAAAGAAAATGCTGACCCTTGGGAAACTCCACTAATTCTTTCAGCCTTTGCAAAGAGGGGCGAAAGAACAATCAATTCATACTGGAGCAAGCTATGGGTTCAGCAAAGAATAGTTCCACCCGACAGACAAAACATTGGGCAAATTTTAAAGGATAATGGGTTAAAGACATATGATGAATTTGAACTCTTGCTTCTTGCATCGGGAAGATGTGAACAAGATGATTACTATCTTGTTCCGATAAATCTCGAAGAACTTCCAAAAAAAATTCTTGCGCGGCTTAACAGAAAAATCGAAGACATAGTTCCTCTTTCAGCAAATAATCTTTTAGTTTTCTTTTGTGATGGCACAATTAAAAAATGTGATCTTAATGAATACTTTAAGAAAACGCAGCACTTTGACATCTTATTAAAGCATACAGAATATTTTAATAAGGTTAAAATACAAGCTGGCGGATACGGTGTAAGCTGGGATGAGAATTTGTTTATTCCGGATTCAATACTATATAGCATTGGAAAGAAGGTTCCGCTTACAGCTGATGATTTTAAAAGCTTCGCATCGGAACGCATTGTCAATTCTGCGGAAGTAGCAGAACTATTAAACTGCTCGAGGCAATATGTTAATGAGCTTGTTAAAACAGATAAATTACATCCAATAAAAACTTCAGAAAAGAACACATTATTCCTCAAAAGTGAGGTACTAAAAAGACTTTGGCAATGACAAATAATGTAAAATCGAGGCTTGCATAAGCCTCGATTTTTTATTAAAAAACTGTTATAATTAGATGTTATAGTATGCCCATTTTACGGCATGCAAATTTTGTAGTGAAAATAAAGAGAAAAAGATTATGGAAAACAATTTAGCAAAGAATTACGACCCTAAGCAATTTGAAGACCGAATTTATCAAGAATGGGAAAACGCTGGTGCATTTAGACCAGAAGTAAACAAAGATGCAGACCCGTTTACAATCGTGATGCCACCTCCAAATATTACAGGACAGCTTCACATGGGCCATGCAATGGATGGCACTCTGCAAGACGTCTTAACAAGATTTAAGAGAATGCAGGGCTTTAGCGCACTGTGGCTTCCGGGCACAGACCATGCAAGTATTGCTACCGAAGTTAAGGTAGTAGAAAAGCTTCGCCAAGAAGAAGGAAAAGAAAAAGAAGATATCGGCCGCGAAGAATTTTTAAAGCGTGCATGGGACTGGAAGAGAGAATACGGCAATAGAATCAATCTTCAGCAGAGAAAGCTTGGTTCTTCTTGTGACTGGACACGTGAACGTTTCACAATGGATGAAGGTTGCAATGATGCAGTAAAAGAACATTTCGTCAAATTATATAACAAGGGTCTTATTTATAAAGGAAGCAGATTAATTAACTGGTGCCCAGTTTGTGGTTCTGCTTTATCAGATATTGAAGTTGAACACGTTGATCATCAGGGTAAGTACTGGTACTT
>JAUNQK010000115.1 GCA_030536235.1 Bacillota bacterium | reverse complement strand
TTTATTTCAAGCCTTTTGACGGCTATCCCTATTTTACCTTTGACATCAACACGACTGTCTCAACGTGTGCTGTATGTGGGAACATATCTATCGGAGTTGCTTCGACAAATTCGTATGAAGCTTTACCTTTTGCTCCGGACATCTGATTAATTCTATCAAGGTCGCGTGCAAGTGTTGATGGGTTGCAAGAAATATATACAATCCTCTTTGGGCCGATTTCAAGAACTGTTTTAAGAAGTGATTCTTTGCAACCCGAGCGTGGCGGGTCAAGAATAACAATATCTGCTTTTACGCCCTGCAGCTTTTCTTTAACTACATCTTCTGCTTTACCTTGAATGAATATTGCATTAACTATTCTGTTTATAACCGCATTGCGATTTGCAAGCAGAATAGAAGATTTTTCTGATTCAACACCAATTACTCTTTTAGCAGCATCTGCCATAGAAAGACCGATAGTGCCGCAGCCACAATACAAATCTAAAATCGTATCGTCTGCTGTTGGCGCCGCATACTTTTGCGCAATGCTATAAAGGATTCCGGTTTGAGTAGCATTCACTTGATAGAAGCTAAATGGATCTACCTCAACTTCAAGGTGGCCCATATCTGTATCAATATAATCGTGAATTACACGCTCGCCGCTATAGAGCAAAATGTATCCGCTTGATTGAACAGTAAATGCCATATGCTCACCAGTCTTAGTTGTGCGAACTATAAACTCTTCTGCGTTCTTAATTGGATGGTCTTTAAACTCTTGAACAATTTCGCGAGTCTTTTCGTCTTGCAATGGGCAACTTGTACAATCGATGTTGCAATATGGAAGCCCTGCCCCAATTTTAAATTCACATTTATTGCGATAAGCATAAGGGTTGTCCATACCGATAATTGTATTAACCTTTGGCTGATTAAGCTTTGCAAGTTTAATTAGGCATTCCCAAACATGTTTTTGTTTCCATTCAAGCTGCAGCTTATATGGATAACGCAAAAGTGGAGCCCCACCACAGCTTGGCTTGTCATCAACCATTCGGGCCCTTGCAAATCTACCTTTGTCTTCAATTATTTCTACTTCTACAATTTCACCAGGAAGTGCATTTGGCACAAAATATACTTTTCCGTCTATTCTGCCAACGCCTTCACCATTTGTAGAGATATCAGTTATTTCAATCTTCATAATAGTATTATACAATAAACAACCCGGAATATCTTTAATATTCCGGGTGTTAAAAAATTCACTTATTTTTTCTTTCCATCACGAGGGTTTTCATACATTGAATAATCACGACCCGAACGCTTTCTTTCGAGTTCTCCTAAAAGTTTTTTGCGGAGTCTAATGCTTTCAGGGGTAATTTCAACAAGTTCATCGTCGTTAATCCATTCAAGAGCTTCTTCAAGGCTGAAGATTCTTGGAGGGGTGAGGAGCACCTTATCGTCAGAGCCAGCAGCACGCATGTTAGATACGTGTTTAGCCTTTGCAGGGTTAACAACCATATCATCGCTTCTGCTGTTTTGACCAACAATCATACCCTCATAGACCTTAGTCTGTGGGCCGATAAACATCTGTGCACGTTCTTGGATATTGTTAAGAGCATATGGTGTGGATACGCCAGCTTCTTGAG
>JAUNQK010000114.1 GCA_030536235.1 Bacillota bacterium | reverse complement strand
AGACTTGCTAGACACATTGGTCTTGGCAATGCAAAGAAGATTATCTATTCTTGCAGCAACATTAAGGCTCCAGAAGCACTCACACTCGGTCTCGTTCAGGGCGTATACCCACAGGCTGAACTTATGGAAAATGCTCTTAAGCTTGCTAACAAGATTGCAAAGAACGCTCCAATCGCAGTTAGGGCTTGCAAAGAAGCTATCAACGTTGGTATGCAGGTTGACATCGACAGCGCTGTTAAATATGAAGCTAACATCTTCGGTAGATGCTTCGGCGTAGACCAGAAGGAAGCTATGACAGCATTCGTTGAAAAGAGAGATCACGCTCCATTCGTAAACAAATAGTTTATAGCAAAAATGTGAATAAAAATTGCTGCTCAATGTGAGCAGCAATTTTTTATTTTAAGAATTTTAAATTTCTTTCTTTATATAAGGATTCTTATATACATTCTGACTTTGATTTGAATAGTTCTGAAGGAAATAATCTTGCAGGAATGAAATCATTGTTTTATTTGCTTTAGAAACATAATCATTCTTAGGGAAGATTAATGAAAGCTCCCATTTAAATTTTGGTGCAAGAGGAATGATAACATCATCTTCATTATCAGAAAAATATTCGATAATTGGTCTTGGTAAAATTAATACACCATTTGATTTTACGGAGTATTGATATAAGAAGAAACAGCTTGCACATCCAAGTTCAACAGTTGGAAGTGACTGATTGAATATGAAACGTTCATCAAGCTGATGTCTCATATTAAAGTTTGAATCAAATGTGCAAATTGGAACATCCTTTAAGTCTGATATATTTATAACAGGCTTGTTCGCAAATGGATGAGTTTTATTTACTCTAACTGCAATATGATCTGTTACGAGAGGTATTTCATTAAGAGTTTCAGAATGAATTGGTCTCATAATGATTGCGATGTCAAGTTCTTTATTTGTAACCATAGAGTCAAGGGCAGAACCACCAGCCTCATGAGTATCAAGCTGTATTCCAGGGTATTTCTTTGAAAATTCAACGAAGGCGTCAATCAAAAACATTTCCCCAACAATTGAAGGATAGCCTATTTTTACAACTCCGTGTTTAAGATTTTTAATTGCTGATATATCAGAGTTCATATTATCTATACTGTTGATAATAATCTCAGCTTGTTTCAGTACAACTTTTCCAGTATCTGTAGGGATTAAGTCACTTTTATTTTTATAAAATAGCTCTGTACCAAGTTCAGACTCAACTTTTCTTAAAGTTTTATGTAAAGCTGGCTGAGAAATATATAAATTATTAGCTGCAGTTGACATATGCTTGGTTCTGGCTATTTCTGCGATATAACGCAATTCTCTAATTTCCATTAAAAAATACTCCTTTCCTCTTAGATTTATAATGTTTTATAACAATATGTTATTACTAAGGCTAGCCCTTGTCAATCATTTTATAACTTTTGGTAAAAAAAAATTAAATAATAGATAATAGCCAGTACATTGTCAAAATATTATCATATTAAGTAAAGGCAGTAGCCTAAATTTATTATTGCAATACTAAATTAATTATCACAAATCAACAAAGGAGTGTGAAAAATCATGGTTAAAGTAATGACCGCAGCAGATGCTATCCATA
>JAUNQK010000007.1 GCA_030536235.1 Bacillota bacterium | reverse complement strand
GTTGGTGTAATTACACTTAACCGCCCACAGGCTCTTAACGCAATGAACACAGAAACAGTTAATGAAATTAGAGAACTGCTTGCAGAAATCGATAAAGATGAAAACATTCGTTGCCTTATCTTAACAGGCGAAGGCAGAGCATTCTGCGCAGGCGGAGACATTAACGAAGAATCTGCAACAAGAGTAATTACAGGCTATAAATTCAGCCGCAATTGTAATGAAATTCTTAATACAATTGAACATTTCAGAACTCCAGTAATCGCTGCAATTAATGGTTATGCACTTGGTGGCGGTCTTGAATTTGCAATGGCTTGCGACATTAGACTTGCATCAAAAACGGCTTACTTGGGCAGCCCAGAAATTACACTTGCAGTAATTCCAGGTTGGGGCGGCACACAGAGACTTCCAAGACTCGTTCCAAGATCAAAGGCGCTTGAAATGATGTTTACAGGCGACAAGATTTCTGCAGAAGAAGCATACAGAATTGGTCTTGTAGATGAACTTTCAGAACCAGATAAATTAATGGAAGATGCAATGGCAATGGCAGAAAAGATTGCACATTGGGGTCCACTTGCAATGAAGTATCTTAAGATTGCAGTAGCAGATGGTCTGCAGTGCGATCTTGAAAGAGGTCTTCAGATTGAAGCAGCATTATTTGCACAGCTTTATGGAACAGAAGATCAGACAGAGGCAATGACTGCATTCCTTGAAAAACGTCCACCAAAAGAATTCGTAGGAAGATAGTTAACGCATATTGTGTAGATATGTGAGAATATCTACACTTGCATTTATTGTTATTTTTTAAGAAAGGTAGAAAATAATATGGTAAGTTTAATTGGTATTTTTGTAGGTTTAGCACTCCTTATCTTCTGTGCTTATAAGGGTGTATCTACAATTTGGGCTGCTCCAATTTGCGCACTCATCGTTGCAGCATTTGGCGGCTTAAATCTTATTGACACTTATGCTGAAACATATATGACAGGCTTCATCGGCTTCACAAAGTCATGGTTCCCAACATTCATGCTCGGCGCAATTTTCGGAAAAATTATGGATATCACAGGAGCTGCTAAGGCAGTAGGTTACTGGGTAGTAAAGGTTGTAGGAAGCAAGAGAGCTATACTCGCTGTAGTTCTTTCTTGCGCAGCTATTACATACGGTGGCGTATCCCTCTTTGTAGCTATCTTCATTGTATATCCACTTGCTTCTTCAGTATTCAAGGAAGCTAACATTACAGAAAAGCTTATTCCTGGTTGCTTCACACTTGGTGCATTCACATTCACAATGACAGCTATCCCAGGAAGCCCACAGATTCAGAACTTAATTCCAATGCAGTACCTTGGAACAACACCAAGCGCTGCTCCAGTTCTTGGTTTAGTAACAGCTGCTATCATGCTTGTTGCAGGTACACTGTGGCTTACATATCGTCAGAAACAGTTTGCTAAGAAGGGCATTGGCTTCACCGGAGAAGTAACTGCAACAGATGATAATGAAAAGATTATGAATCCTTTATTCGCTTTCTTACCACTTGTTGCAGTAGTAGTAATTCTTGCTATTACAGGTCAGATCATTATCTCACTTGCAATTGGTATTGTTCTTTCAATCGTAACAGCTTGGAAGAAGGTTATGGATTATGGTTTCATTAAGGTTATGAACGAAGGCGCTGCTGGTTCTATGGGTTCTATCATCAACACATCTGCTGTAGTTGGTTTCGGTTCTGTAGTAAAGGCTGTTGCAGGTTTCGGTATCTTAACAGAAGGAATGATGAACATCAGTGGAAACCCACTCGTTGCAGTAGCTCTTGCTGTTAACGTACTTGCTGGTGCTACAGGTTCTGCTTCCGGCGGTCTTGGTATTGCACTCGAAGCTTTAGGTGAAAAATTCGCAGAAATGTCAGCATCTTCTGGAATTCCAATGTCAGCTATTCACAGAGTTGCATCCCTCTCATCAGGCGGACTCGATTCACTTCCACACAATGGTGGTGTTGTAACATGTCTCTCTGTTTGCAAGATGACACATAAGGAAGCATATCTTGATATGTGCGTAACTTCTGTAATTATCCCAATTCTTACAACAATTATTGGTATTATTCTTGCATCACTTGGACTTGTATTTTAATCAATTGCATAGTAAACTCAACTTGTCAGGGATTAATTCCTTGACAAGTTGCCTGTATCGCTGTAATGCGATTGTTTAAATTATTGTTAGGAGATAAAAATGTATAAGTTTACTGATGAACAACTTTCTATTAAGGAAGTTGTAAGAGAAATCGCACAAGGCCCAATCAAGGCTAATGCAGAAAAAGTTGACAAAGAAGGTATTTTCCCAAAAGAAAACATTGATCTTCTTGTTAATGCCGGAATCATGCAGCTTACTATTCCTGAAGAATTTGGTGGAACAGGAATGGATGATGAAATTGCAAAAGCACTTGCAGTTTCAGAAATTGCAAGATGCTGCGCATCAACAGCAGAAATTGTTGACGTACATTATCTTGGCAATGATATCTTGATGCATAGAGGCACAAGAGAACAACAAGAAAAATATTTACCAGAATCAGCAAAAGGAAAGCTTGCAGGTTTTGCATTAACAGAACCTGGTGCAGGAACTGATGCAACTGGTCAAAAAACAAAAGCAGTAAAAGATGGAAACGATTATATTCTTAACGGAACAAAGTGCTTCATCTCTAACTTAGGCCCTAACGAAGGAAATCACTTCATCTGCGTTGCAGTAACAGAACCAGGTATTGGTGCAAAGGGAACAACAGCTTTCCTTGTAGATAGATCAATGCCAGGTGTATCATGCGGCAAGACAGAAGATAAGATGGGAATTCGCGGTGCAGCAGTTAGTGAACTTGTTTTAGAAGATGTAAGGGTTCCAGAGACAGCAATCGTTGGTAAGGTTGGCGAAGGCATTAAGGTTGCATTAGAAGGCCTTGATGGCGGAAGAATCGGCATCGCATCACAAGCATGTGGTGTTGCATTTGGTGCAATCGACGAAGCTGTAAAATATAGCGGCGAAAGAGTACAGTTTGGTAAACCAATCAATGCAAACCAGGGCCTTCAGTGGTATTTAGCTGATATGGCAACACGCGCTCAGGCAGCATGGATGCTTACACTTAAAGCTGCATCACTTCGCCAGCAGGGTAAACCATGCACAACAGAAGCTGCAATGGCAAAATATTATGCATCAGAAGCAGCTTGCTATTGCTGTGATTTAGCTCTGCAAATTCATGGTGGCTATGGCTACATGAAAGATTACGCAATTGAAAGAATGTATCGTGATGCTCGTATTCTTCGTATTTATGAAGGTACAAGCGAAGCTCAAAAGATGGTTATTTCAAGAAGCGTTATGAAAGGTTTAATTTAAAAAATTCTATAGTATCAATCCTCATATAGAGTTTACCCCCAGTTACAATAAGGTGCTGGGGGTATTCTTGTTTTACTGTACTTTATTTTTTTACTACTTGGTTGTAAAATTGATATGTAGGTTATAGATAATGATTTGAGGTGGCAAAACATGAAAGTAACAGCTCTATTTTTTAGCCCATGTGGCTCAACTGAAGAATGCGCAAAATTAGTTGCAACAGAACTTGCAAATAAACTTGGCGCAAGTTTGGCGATTGATAGCTTTACGACTCCGGCAGAAAGAAAAAACGTTAGAGAGTTTGCAGCAGACGATGTAGTTGTAGTTGCATCTCCAACCTTTGCCGGAAAGCTTCCAAATAAAATTCTTCCAGATTTTAAAGAGAAGATTAAAGCAAATGGGGCAAAGGCAATCGCGCTTGTTACTTTTGGAAATAGATCATATGATAATTCGTTGGCAGAGCTTTATGCAGTTCTGAAGGAAAACAACTTCGTGATTCCGGCAGCAGCAGCTTTGGTAAACGAACATAGCTTTGCGCGTATTGGCCTTGGTAGACCAAACGAAAATGATATAGCAGAGATTAAAGCTTTTGCGCAGAATATTAATTTAGATGCAGTCGCAAGCGTTCCGGGCGATGCTGATGCAGCTTATTATGTTCCAAAACAGGAAAATGGTGAGCCTGCAAAATTCTTAAAGGCAACACCAAAGACAGATTTAGACAAGTGTGTAAAGTGCGGCGTTTGCGCAAAATCTTGCCCGATGGGTTCTATTAACCCTGATAACACAGCAGAGGTTACAGGTGTTTGCATTAAATGCCATGCATGTGTAAACAAGTGCCAAAAGCAGGCAAAATATTTTGATGATGAACAATTAATTTCACATGCAGCAATGCTTAAAGCAAATTACACAGACGAAAAGAAGAACGAATTTTTCTAAATGAATAAGTATTTATTAATTTTATTTGTAACATGGAATGTTATAGTCTATTTTGTATATGGTTATGACAAATGGCAGGCAAAACGAGATGGTTGGCGCGTGCCTGAAAAAGTGCTTTTAGGTATGGCGCTATGTTTTGGCGGCGTAGGTGCTTGGGTTGGCATGCAAAGCTTTAGACATAAAACAAAGCATGCAAGCTTTAAGATTTTTGTGCCAGTTTGCATAGTAATTAATTTGGTGCTGTTATATTTCTTAACAGATTTCAACGCTTTAGAATGGTGGCTTAATAAATAAGCCACTTGTTTTTTTTGCAGATTTATGATAAAATAATAATAGTAATTATTATTAATTTGAGGTAAATATGCTGAAATATTCTAAGCAAAGAGAAAGCATCCTTAAAAATTTAAGAAAGCGTTGCGATCATCCGACAGCAGAAATGGTCTATGAAAGCCTAAAACCGGCTAATCCAAGCCTTAGTTTAGGTACAGTCTATAGAAACCTTTCCTTGATGTCAGAAAATGGCCAAATCCTTCGTTTTTCGGCGGGGATAGGCCCAGATCGTTTTGATGCTATGACACATCCTCATGCTCATTTTATCTGCCAAAAATGCGGCAGTGTAATAGACATGGATTTTGTTCTTAGTAACGATGTTCTTAAGAGTGCTTCCAGTTCTTTCGCCGGAATTATCGAAGATGCTAATCTTCAATTCAAAGGAACATGCAGCGATTGCCTCGGGAAAAATATAAAGAATCATAATTAGGAGGTTTAGTGATGGCAAAGTGGGTATGCCCAGTATGTGGCTATGTTTATGAAGGTGAAAATGTTCCAGAAGGATTTGCTTGCCCAACATGCAAGTGCCCTGGAGATAAGTTTAAGCAGATGGAAGAAGGCGCAGCTTTAGCAGCAGAACATGTATTTGGTGTTGGCACACAGCTTGATGCTTGCAGCCCAGAAGATAAAAAATTTATTACAGAACAGCTGATCGCAAACTTTAACGGAGAATGCTCAGAAGTAGGTATGTACCTTTGCATGGCAAGAGTTGCCCATAGAGAAGGCTATCCAGAAATCGGTCTTTATTGGGAAAAGGCAGCATTTGAAGAAGCAGAACATGCTGCTAAATTTGCAGAACTTCTTGGTTCTTCCCTTGAACCAAATATGAAAGACTGCACAAAGAGCAACCTCGCATGGAGAGTTGAATGTGAAGCAGGTGCAACAGCTGGCAAATTCGAACTTGCAAAGGTTTGCAAGGCAAATAATCTCGATGCACTTCATGACACAATCCATGAAATGGCTCGCGACGAAGCAAGACACTGCAAGGCATTAAAAGGAATGCTTGATAGATATTTTAAGTAATATAACTTGGAGGGTTTATTATGGAACTTAAAGGAAGCAAAACAGAAGCTAATCTTTTAGAGGCATTCGCTGGCGAAAGTATGGCAAGAAACAAATATTCTTATTTTGCAAGCAAAGCTCGCAAAGAAGGATACGAACAGATTGCTGCATTCTTTGAAGAAACAGCAAACAATGAAAAAGAACACGCAAAGCTTTGGTTTAAGGCATTAAAGGGAATTGGCTCTACAGAAGAAAACCTTCTTGCTGCTGCAGAAGGCGAACACGAAGAATGGACAGAAATGTACAAAGAAATGGCTGAAACAGCTAAAGAAGAAGGCTTTGTTGCATTATCAGATTTATTCAATGCTGTAGGCAAAATTGAAAAGAGCCACGAAGAAAGATACTTAAAGCTTTACGAAAATATGCAGAATAACGAAGTATTTAAGAAGAACGAAGGCAAGGTTTACGTATGGTACTGC
The DNA here is from genome assembly GCA_030536235.1 of Bacillota bacterium. Taxonomy (GTDB): domain Bacteria; phylum Bacillota; class Clostridia; order Peptostreptococcales; family Anaerovoracaceae; genus UBA1764. The sequence continues at coordinate 20,248 of JAUNQK010000007.1, read as the reverse complement.
AGAAACTGCGGTCACCTTGAATATGGCCTTGAAGCTCCAACAGTTTGCCCAGTTTGCGGACATCCACAAGCTTACTTCGAAATTAAAGCTGATAACTTCTAATAATAAAATAAAGATTAATAAAAAGAAGCTGAACCTTGCATTTCAAGGTTCAGTTTTCTTTTCCCATTAGTCTTGTATATTTGATATAATTAAGTGTTATTTGGATTAAACAATTTTAAGAAGAATTGCGTTGAATATTGATCATTTAATATAATTTTGGAGGCAAATTTTGAAACTTGCAGCGATATTATTATTTATTGCAATGTATGCAGTAATGATAATAAAACCAAATATTAGAATGTACGCAGCTTTAGCTGTTGCAATTATTTATTGCTTGCTTGGCATAGTTAGCACAGCTGAAATTGGCCCTGCGATTGATTTTAATGTAATTTTTATGATAGTTGGCACTATGGTTGTAGTTGATTATTTTATCGATTCCAAAATGCCAAATAGATTATCAGAAATACTCCTTGGGAAATCTAAGAATGTTCGCATGGCAATTATTTTAATGTCTTTATTTGCCGGAATCGTTTCTGCTTTTATCGACAACGTTGCGACAGTACTTATGATTGCTCCTGTTGGCATGGCTATTTGCAGAAAGCTTGATATAAACCCAACGGGAATGATTCTTGCTATTGCAGTTTCTTCGAACCTGCAAGGTGCTGCTACTCTTGTTGGTGATACCACTTCAATTATGCTCGGGACATATGCGAAGATGGATTTTACAGACTTCTTCTTTATGCAAGGAAAGCCTGGAATATTCTTTGCAGTTGAACTTGGAGCATTAGCAACAATTCTTGTAATGCGTATTATTTTTAAAAATCAAAATGAACCTGTCAGCGGCGGAGCTTATGTGGAAATAGAAAGCTCTTGGCCAAGTGTTATGCTTATTGGAATAGTTGTTGCTCTTATTGCTGCATCATTTATTCCAAACAAGCCATCTATGACAAACGGGCTCATTTGTGTTAGCTTTGCGCTTATTAGTATGCTGATTGATTTTGCTAAGAATAAAAAGATTCGCAAGATTTGGAAAAAGCTTCTTAATGTTGATACTGAAACAATTATACTTCTTGCTTCGATGTTTGTTGTTATTAGAGGCGTTCAAAATGTTGAATTAATTAAAGACGCTTCAGAATTTATTGGCAGCTTAGGCCAGGGGAATATTTTTATTCTTTATACAGCAATCGTATGGATTTCAGTCTTAGTTTCAGCCTTCGTTGATAATATCCCATATGTTGCAACAATGCTTCCTGTTGTACAAGAAATTTCATTGTCGCTTGGTATTAGCCCATATCTTTTATACTTTGGTTTATTATCAGGTGCAACACTTGGCGGAAACATCACTCCTGTAGGAGCATCTGCCAATATTACGGCTACAGGTATTCTTCGCCAGGCAGGGTATGATGTTAAATTTAAAGATTTCGCAAAGATCGGAATCCCATTTACCTTAACAGCTGTAATAGTTGGTTATGTATTCTTATGGATTGTTTGGAGATAGTTAATGAGTACAAAAGATTTTCAAACTAAATCAAAACTTGCAATTTTTATTTATTACTTAAAAAAGCACAAGGGCTTATTTCTTTTGGATATGCTCTGTGCTTTTCTTGTTGCTTTAATAGATCTTATTTATCCGTTTGTTTCAAGAATAGCTATGTATACTTGGCTTCCAAACCAAGCATACAAAGCCTTCTTTTCGGTAATGATTATTATTGCAATAGCTTATGTTTTAAGATCTTTGCTATATTATGTTGTTACATTTTGGGGACATCGCTTTGGAGTTTTCGTTGAAGCTGACATTAGACTTGATTTGTTTAAGCATATTCAATCTTTAGAATTCAGCTTCTTTGATAACAATAGAACCGGAAGTTTGATGAGCCGAATCACAAGTGACTTATTCGAAATCGTTGAACTTGCGCATCACGGCCCAGAAGATATCCTTATTTCTACTGTTACAATTGTTGGCTCATTAATCGTAGTCGCAACTATTGAATGGCGATTAGCACTTCTTCTTGCAGTAATCATTCCATTGTTCTTGTTTGCACTTCTTAAAATAAGATATCGCCAAAGACAGGTTTCTATTGCAGTTAAAGAAAACCAGGCGAAGATTAATGTTCAAATTGAGTCGAGCCTTTCAGGAATGAGAACAGGCAAAGCCTTTGGTAATGAAGAACTTGAATTTGAAAAGTTCTCTCATAGCGTAGATGATTATAAAGATTCAAAGAAAGAATTCTATAGATGTATGGCTACATTTAATAGTACGATGGAATTCTTCTGCTGCATTATTTCGGTAGTAGTAATGGCATTTGGTGGATGGCTTATTATGAGAGAAGAGCTAAATTATGTTGACCTTCTCACTTTCTGCCTCTACATTAATACTTTTATTACTCCCGTTAGAAAACTGGTTAACTTTGTTGAGATCTTTTCATCAGGAAGTGCTGGTTTAAGCAGATTTGTAGAGCTTATGAGATTAGAACCTGCAATTACAGATGCTGCAGACGCAAAGACTTTAGAAATCACTGAAGGAAAAGTTGATATTGAAAATGTTAGCTTTGAATATAAAGAGAATAATGAAATTCTTAATAATATAAACCTAAGCGTTGCTCCAGGCGAGACCCTTGCAATTGTCGGTTCTTCCGGCGGAGGCAAAACAACTCTTTGCCATCTTATCCCAAGATTTTATGATGTAAATTCAGGTTCAATTTGCATTGACAATCAAAACATCAAGGACGTAACTCAAAAGTCTCTTCATAATGCAATTGGAATTGTTCAGCAAGATGTTTTCCTATTCGCTGACAGCGTAATGGAAAATATCAGATACGGAAGAATTAATGCCAGTGATGCAGAGGTAATCGAGGCTGCAAAGCGTGCCGAAATTTACGAAGACATTATGAATATGCCGAATAAATTTGATACTTATGTTGGAGAGCGTGGCGTTATGCTTTCTGGCGGACAAAAGCAAAGAATTGCGATAGCCAGAATCTTCCTTAAGAATCCGGCAATATTAATTCTTGACGAAGCTACATCAGCCTTGGATAGCGTTACAGAAATGCATATTCAAAACGCTTTTGACGAACTTGCAGAGGGAAGAACATGCTTAATTATCGCCCACAGGCTTTCAACTATTAGAAAAGCAAACAGAATCGTGGTAATTGAGGGCGGAAAAGTAATCGAAGAGGGTAGCCACGATCAGCTTTTAGCGAAAAATGGAGCTTATGCAAAGCTTTATAATACCCAAGTAAATTAGTGAATAAGTATAAATGAACAAACAAAAGAGGCTTTAAGCCTCTTTTTTTGGTATAATATATTATGTAAAAATGGCGTAATTTTGGGAAATTACACTTAGAAAAAGAGGTATGTAATGTTAAAGTTTAATTATTATTCACCTACTGAAATTAGTTTTGGCAAAAATACAGAAGAATTATGTGGAAAGCTTGTTAAGAAGTATGGCGGAAGCCGCGCGGCAGTAATATACGGTGGAGGCAGCGCAGTTAGAAGTGGTTTAATCGATAGGGTTAAGGCATCTTTAGAAGCTGAGAACATTGAATATAAATTATTGGGTGGAGTTGTTGCTAACCCGCTTCTTTCAACAGCACAGAAAATGGCAGAAGAAGCTGTTTTGTTTAATGCAGATTTTATTTTAGCTGTTGGCGGTGGAAGCGTAATTGATACTGCAAAGGCTGTTGCCCATGCAGTTGCAGCACCTGGAACTCAGATTTGGGATTTCTGGACAAAGAAGGTTCCAATTACAAAGAGTACTCCAATTGGCGTTGTTCTTACAATCTCTGCTGCCGGAAGTGAAATGAGCGATTCCAGCGTTCTTACTAATGATTTTAAGACACCTCCAACAAAGAGGGGCATTACAACTGAATTCCAGCGTCCAAAGTTTGCAATCATGAACCCAGAGTTAACAATGACTCTTCCTGTTTATCAGATTGGTGCAGGCGCTGCTGATATCTTTATGCATACATCGGAAAGATATTTTACAAATATTTTAGGTAATCACTTAACAGATGAAATTGCTGAAGGCTTATTTAGAACAATTGTTAAGTATGGCCCTATTGGTGTTGCAGATCAAAATAATTATGAAGCAATGAGTGAAATCATGTGGTGCGGAAGCATCTCACATGGTGGGCTTACCGGAATAGGTGCAAAGGGCGATACTGCTCGTGATGGTGACTGGTCTTGTCATCAGCTTGGTATGGCACTTTCAGCATTATATAATTCAACACATGGCGCAACACTTTCAGCTGTATGGGCTGCATGGGCACACTATGTAATGGACGAAAATATTGAAAGATTTGCAAATTTCGCAAGAAAGGTTTATGGTGTTCAGCTCGAGGATAACAAAGCTGCTGCAGAAGAAGGAATTAAGTTTACAAATGAATTCTTCGCATCACTTGGAATGCCACTTAGCTTAACTCAGCTTCTTGGACACGAACCAAGTGACGATGAAATTTTAAAGATTGCAACTGAATGCTCTTATGATAATACAAGAACTATTGGTTGCTTCAAAGTACTTAATTTTGATGATATGGTAGCTATCTATAAGGCTTGCAGATAGTAATGAAGAAAATTAATGTAAAAAAATTAATATGCTTTATTCTTATTGTGTCTTTTGCTTTAAGCTTTACTGCATGTGGCAATAAAGAAAAGCAAATCACTTCACTTGAAGATTTGAAGGGGAAACGTTTTGGAGTTCAAAGCGGAACCATTTACGATAAGATTATAGCTTCGACTCCGGAGTTTAAAGGTGCAAAAGTAAATTATCTGCTTTCATCAGCTGATGCACTTGCTTTTCTTATGGCAGGAAAATCTGATGCGTTTATTACAGATGCCCCAATCGCAAAATCATTAGTGGCTCAACAACAGGGTTTAATTATTCTTGATGAAACATTGAATTCCACTGAATATGCAATGGCGTTTAACAAGGGTGATGAGCTTCAATATGAAGTAAATGCTGTAATTGAAAAATTCAAGGACAATGGAACACTTGATCAGCTTACAAATAAGTGGATTACAAACCCTGCAGCAACGATTAATGTTGTTCAGCAAACATGGGCAGGAACTCGCGGGACAATTATTATTTGTATTTCACCTGATTTAGAGCCAATTTGCTATCTTGACGAAAATGAAAACCCGCAAGGCTTTGAGACTGATCTCGCTTTAAGAATTGCAAAAGAGCTTGATTATAAAGTTAAATTTGTTTCTACAAATTTTGAAGATTTGCTCGGTTCTGTTGAATCGGATATGGCAGATATTGCTTTGGGTGCAGTTTCTATCACCGATGAACGTAAAGCTCAGGTTGATTTTTCAAAACCTTATTTAGATGCGAGTATTGTTGTTGTTGTAAAAGATGTTAATGCTGAAAATGCTCCGATTGGAGATTCGTTAAAGAATAGTATTAAAAAATATTTTGTTGAAGAAGATAGATGGCAAATACTTCTTTCTGGTATTACCACAACACTTGAACTTGTTATTATACCAATCGTAGTTGGCTTAATTCTTGGCACAGGGCTTTTCTTATGGGCCTATACAGGGGCACATATCCCGGCAGCCATTGGTAAGGTTGTATCGAAGTTTTTAAGTCTTGTTCCTGGCTCAACTTGGTTACTATTTGTTTTCTATGTAATCTTCTTGGGGAATAATATGAGTGCATTTATTGCGGCTCTTGTTGCTTTTTCTGTTTCATTTAGCATGGATGTTTACGGAATTATTTCCGGCTCTATTAATGCTATTGACCCGGGTCAAAAAGAAGCAGCATACTCAATGGGATATTCAAAGTTTGGAGCTTTATTTCATATCTTGCTTCCGCAAGCATTGCCAAATATTGTTGCAACTCTTAGAGGCCCATGCATTGGCGAGATAAAGATGACAGCTCTCGTAGAATTTATCGCAGTTGGAGATTTACAAACAAATTCTGATATTATTCGTTCAAATACATTGGAACCATTTTTACCAATAGTATTTTGTACAGTGATATATGCTTTGATTATTTTTATCGCAACAAAAATAATTGATTTAATAATTAGAAAAATTAATAAGCGTGTCGATGACGAAGCATTGATAAAAGAAAGATTACTTGAGGGGAAGATATAAATGATAAAAGTTGAATCATTAAGAAAAGAAATTAATGGTCGGGAAATCTTCCATGATATTAATCTTGAAGTGCAAGACAAAGATATTGTAGGTATTATTGGCCCATCTGGAACAGGTAAGTCATTACTTCTTCGCTGCTTAATGAGATTGGAACAACCAAGTGGCGGAAAGATTTTCTATGATGACGAAGAAATAACTGCTGCAGGTGCAGACATTGATAAGGTTCATATGAAAGCCGGAATGGTTTTCCAGAACTTTAACTTGTTTAACCATATGACAGTTATAGAAAATGTAATGTCTGGGCTTGTTCATCTTCAAAACAAGAATCCGGATGATGCTTATGCTGATGCTTGCAGAATTTTAAATAATGTAGGCATGCTTGGACAAGCTTATAGATATCCTGATAGCTTGTCAAATGGTCAAAAGCAGCGTGTGGCTATTGCGAGAACACTTGCAATGAACCCAGAAGTAATTCTTATGGATGAACCTACAAGTTCTCTCGACCCAATGATGCGAGGCGAAGTAGAATCTGTAATTAGAATGATTGCTGATTCCGGCAAGACCATGGTTGTCGTTTCACATGAAATGGAACTGATTAGACAGCTGTGTAACAAAGTTGTTTTCTTAAATAACGGAACAATTTGTGAAATTGGAAGCCCTGAAAAGATTTTTGAAAATCCTGATAAGGATGCGACAAGACGATTCGCACGAGCTTTAAGAGTTCTCGAATTTAATATTGAATCAAAATCTTTCGACTTCTTGGGCATGCAGACTACTATTTCTGAATTCGCATATAGAAATGCTATTTCAAAAGAAATAATCGATAGATTATATGCAATTATGGAAGAGCTATCTCAAATGGTTATTATTCAGCCTCATGCAGAAAATAAGATGAATGTAACATTTGAATATAACAAGAAAGAAAACAGTTTGGATGGCATTGTATTATTCTCTGGTACAGAATTTGATGAAGACGACCCTGCATACTTTATTTCTTGGCCAATTATTAAGATGAGAGCCAGTGAAGTATCAGTTGAAAGATACAAAGCTGATGGTTATGTAAATAAGATGACATTAAAGCTGAAATAATATGAAGATTATTGATATGCATTGCGATACTATGCTTGAAAGCTATCGCAAAAAGAAAAACTTATATGATTTAGAAGGTCATATTAATATTGAAAAGCTGAAAAAGGGCGGCTCTTTTGCACAGTGCTTTGCTTTATTTATTCCGCAAAACAAAGAAGCAGAAGAATGTAATATCAATCTTGCCCCTTATCCTTTATATCACGAGCTGGTAAAAACATTTAAGCAAAACATGGCTGAATGCAGCGCAGATATTAAACAAGTATTTTGCAAAAAAGATATCTTAGAAAATGATAAGCTTTCAGCTTTGTTAACTGTTGAAGATGGTACATTTGTCGAGGGCAAATATGAAAGAATTGACGAAATGTACAATGATGGCGCAAGAATGTTAGCCTTAACCTGGAACTACGAGAATTGCTTTGGCTATCCAAATAATATTGATGCCAAGCTTCATGCTAAAGGGTTAAAGGATTTTGGTAAAGATGCTATTAGATATATGAACGAAAAGGGAATAATCGTTGATGTATCGCATCTTTCAGAAGGTGGCTTTTGGGATGTAGTTGCAAATTCAAAAGAAACCCATATTCCATTTGTTGCAAGCCATTCATGTTGCAGAGATATTTGCAGCCATCAAAGAAATTTGACCGACAAGCAACTAAAAGCTTTGGCTGATTGCGGAAGTATTGCTGGGGTAAATTTCTATTCTGCTTTCCTTGAAAATGGTGGAAAAGTTTCAAGGGTTTTAGATATTGTGAAGCATCTTGAACATATGAAAAATGTTTGCGGTGTTTCTGCAATAGCATTTGGGTCTGATTTTGATGGCATTGATTGTGAAGTGGAATATAAAGACTTTGTAGGGTTTAATCTTATCGAAGAAGCGATGACAAAAGTCTTTACAGATGATGAAATCGATAAAATTAGTCACGAAAATTTCTTGAGAATTTTTGGGTAGGTATAATATGAAAAAGAAGATTAGTTTAAAACCGGGTGATATGTTGGCACCTCTTCCATGCGTGCTTGTTACTTGCAGTGATGGAAAAGAAGATAATGTGTTAACAATTGCGTGGACTGGAATTATTAATTCAGAGCCACCTATGACATATATCAGTGTTAGACCAACAAGACATTCCTATGCAATGATTAAAAAGAGCAGAGAGTTTGTTATTAATCTTGCATCAGAAGAGCTTGTAAAAGCTTTAGATTATTGCGGATGCCGCACAGGGGCTAAGGAAAACAAGTTCGAAAGCATGGGATTAACAAAGATTGCTGCAGATAAGGTTTCGTGCCCTATGATTGCAGAATCTCCTATCAATTTGGAATGCAAAGTAACTACTGTTAAAAAGCTTGGAAGCCACGACATGTTTATGGCAGAAATCGTTGCAGTTCATGTAGATCAAAGCTTAATGCAAAAGAGCGGTAGAGTCGCATTTGAGAAGGCTAATCTGGTTAGCTATATTCATGGGGAATATTTTGGTTCAAAGCCAAAAAGATTGGGATTCTTCGGCTTCTCTGTCATGAAGCCAAAGACAGCAAAGAGACGTAAGGTTTAGGGATGAATTTAGATATAGTTGCATTAAAACCAATTATCGTTGATGCGATAGTTGTTGCGATAATGTTGACCTCTGCAATTGCTCATGGCAAAAAAGGATTATATAACGAAGTAATGCCTTTTGTTATATTTATTTTTGCTGTAATAATTGGAGTATTCTCATCTAGGGTATTGGCCCCAATTGTCGCACCATATACAAATACTTTCATTGAAGAAAAAATAATTGGGTCTTATAAAGAAACTGGCTTAAAGATTGTAGATTCCTTTGCCGAAGACTTTATTAATCAAGAGATGTCTGTGCTTTGCGAGAAGATAACACAGATTGCGTTGTGTATTGTTTGCACATTAGTTGCTTGGCTATTGCTTGCTATAATAAAGTCTGCATTTGGAGCATTGGCTGATTGGTTTGCAATCGGTTGGATTAATCATAGCCTTGGGTTTATTTTGGGGTTTGCAGAAGCCTTTTTGGCGATTCTCCTATTAATTAGACTCTCATCACTTCTTAATATTAACGTTCTATCTGATTTGTCAAAAGACACGATAGTGTTTAAATGGATATATGGCGTTGATTTAAAAGAACTGATTAATAAGATTAAAGATCTTAATATTTCATTAACTGAATCATTTGAGGCAATAAAGAAATGAAAAAGAAATTATTGGCTATAGGAATTTTATCTGTGATGCTGGCATTAACAGCTTGTGGCAATACAGTAGAACAAACTGTAGTTGAGCAGCTTAGCCCTGAAGAGGAACAAGCATTATTTGAAGAAGCTCGTAATCTTTCGATTGCAGACGATTCTATTACAGATGAATACATAGAGATTTATTCTCCGGAAGGATTAATGTCAATTCCAAATGGGTCTTCTAGAAACTATGTCCTTTCAGCAGATATTGATATGACAGGAAATGAGTGGGCGCCAATAGATTTTTCCGGAACATTTGATGGAAAAGGCCATAGCATTTCTAATTTATTTGTTTCCGGCCATAGCCAAGGGTTAGATCTTGTTTACGATGGAAATATGAAAGTGTATCAAACAAGATTCTGCGGAATGTTTGGCATTCTTGATGGCGCTGTAGTAAAAGACTTAACCATAAATAATATCAATTACGAATGTGCAACAGGTGAAGAGTGCGTATTCAGCGGATCTATAGCAGGCTTTATGAGTGATGCTTTAATTGATAATGTTTCAGTTAATGGAACAGGTTTTCTTGAAACCAGTTCAAAATGTTTTGGCATTGGCGGAATCGCAGGATATGGCAAAGGTGAAATTAGAAATTCTGTAGCTAATCTTACCCTTATTTGCATTGATAATGATGCAGAGCATCGCGACGAGCAATTTATGGGTGGGGTATATGCTGCCGGAGCAATTGATTTAAATAATAACAGTATTACTATTGATGGATATGATTCCGACCATGGTTATGTTCATAATGGTGGCCTTGTTGGAATGTATATACATTATTATGATGGTTGCCCTAAAGGAAGTATCTGTGGAAATACAGTAGACGGCAGAATAAAATTCTTTGAAGATAATACTGATAGACGCGCATATTGTGAAGCCTATGTGGGCGAAATGATGTGCTGGGATCTTGATATGAATAAGAATAGTAATACTTTTACCAGGGATGAAGTATTTGAATATAATGTTAATTTAATGCCTGAGGAGAATTGATGTGAAGAGTTTAAAAACTGTTTATAAGATTGGTAATGGCCCATCCAGCTCACATACAGTTGGCCCATACCGAGCTGCACAAATAATTAAATCAAGATATCCGGATGCTGATGAGTTTAACGTTACTTTATATGGATCACTTGCTTTTACGGGGGCTGGCCACGGAACAGAGGTTGCAATAAAAACCGCTATTCCTGATGCAAAGATTTTTAGCGATATCAAAGAGACCAATTTGCCTCATCCAAATACTATGAGATTCGTTGTAAAGCAAAATGGTAAAGAGGTTTGTGATACAAGAATTATGAGTATTGGTGGCGGCTCAATTCAAATTGAAAATGAAGAAGACTTTGAGTCGATAGATATTTATAAACAAAAGAATTTCACAGAGATAATGGATTATTGCGAAAGCAATGGTTTAAGCCTTAGTGAATTTGCATATAAACTGGAAGGTGAAGATTTAAAAAAATACCTTGCAGAGATTTGGAATGAAATGCAAGCTTGCGTAGAAAGAGGTTTGTCTGTTTCTGGCATTCTTCCTGGCGGGCTTGATATAACGCGTAAGGCTAAAAAGCTTTATGAGTTGCGTTGCTATAACGAAAATTCCGATATAAGAATGGATAGACTTGTTGCAGCTTATGCTTATGCTGTAACAGAAGAAAACGCTGACGGACATATCGTAGTTACAGCTCCAACTTGTGGAAGCTGCGGAGTAATTCCGGCAGTAATGTATTACATGAGCCGTTCTTGCGGATACCCTGATGACGAAATCATTGATGCACTTGCTGCAGCTGCAATAGTTGGAAATGTTATTAGAACTAATGCATCAATTTCAGGTGCAGAATGCGGATGCCAAGCCGAAATTGGAAGTGCTTGCTCTATGGCAGCAGCTGGTCTTGGTTCGCTTTATAAATTGAATTTAAAACAAATTGAATATGCTGCAGAAGTTGCAATGGAACATCATCTTGGATTAACATGCGACCCTGTAAATGGACTTGTTCAAATTCCTTGCATTGAAAGAAATGCGGTTGCAGCTATGCGTGCAATGAACGCAGTTAATCTTGCAAGATTCTTATATGAAACAAGAAGAATTTCGTTAGATGATGTTATTGCCACAATGTATCAAACGGGTTTGGATTTATCTGAAAAGTATAGAGAAACCTCGCATGGTGGATTGGCAGCTTTATATAACGCCCAGCGTGATTAAGAAGGACATTATTATGGCAAAGTATGTAATGGCTCTTGATGCCGGAACAACAAGTAACAGGTGCATATTATTTGATAGTAATGGAAAGATTGCTTCTGTTGCTCAGCAGCAGTTAACACAATATTTCCCACAACCAGGATGGGTAGAACATGATGCCAGTGAGATTTGGCAGGTTATGCTTAAGGTTGCACGTGAAGCGATGGCAAAAGTAAATGCAAAAGCAGAAGACATCGCAGGTATTGGTATTACTAATCAGCGTGAGACAACAATTCTTTGGGATAAAAATACAGGAGCCCCTGTTTATCATGCTATTGTTTGGCAGTGCAGAAGAACTTCTAAGTACTGCGACAGTTTAAAAGAAAAAGGCTTAACAGAAATAATAAGAAATAAAACAGGTCTTGTTATTGATGCATATTTTAGCGGCACAAAGATTCGCTGGATATTAGAAAATGTTCCGGGTGCACGCGAACGTGCAGAAAAAGGAGAACTTCTCTTTGGCACGGTTGAGACTTGGTTAATTTGGAACTTATCTGGTGGAAAAGTTCATGTGACAGATTATTCAAATGCTTCAAGAACAATGCTGTTTAACATTAATACATTAACTTGGGACGATGAGATTCTAAACGAACTTGATATTCCAAAAAATATTTTACCAGAGGTAAAACCATCGAGCTGCATTTATGGTGATACAGATTCGTCCATTTTTGGCGAACCTATTAAAATTGCTGGCGCTGCTGGTGATCAGCAGTGCGCACTCTTTGGACAAACCTGCTTTGAAAAAGGCGATGTAAAAAATACTTATGGTACTGGTTGCTTTATGCTTATTAATACTGGTGAGACTCCGGTATTTTCAAACCATGGCCTGGTAACAACAATTGCATGGGGCGAAGGTGGAAAGGTTCAGTATGCTTTAGAAGGTTCTGTATTTGTTGCTGCAGCAGCAATACAGTGGCTTAGAGATGGCCTTGGTATTATTAAATCATCTGCAGAAACAGAAGCTATGGCTTTGTCTGTTGACGATACTGCGGGTTGTTATGTTGTCCCTGCTTTTACCGGCCTTGGTGCTCCGTATTGGGATCAATACGCTCGCGGGCTTATCTGCGGGCTTACTCGTGGTACAAACAAGAATCATATTGTTCGCGCTACTTTAGAATCGCTTGCATATCAAACTTTTGACGTTCTTGATGCAATGCAGCAGGATATAGGAGGAAAGATCTCCTCGCTTAAGGTTGATGGCGGGGCAAGCAATAATGGATTTATTATGCAAACTCAGGCAGATTTAATTGAAGCTCCTGTTTGCAGAGCTGAAAATATTGAAACTACTGCTCTTGGCGCAGCTTATTTTGCAGGCCTTGCAACAGGCTTTTGGAAAAACAAAGATGAGCTTAAGCTGCAAAGAGGCGAAGATATAGTTTATCAACCGAAGATGACTAAAGAGCTTAGAGAAGAACGTTTGGCTGGTTGGCATATGGCAGTTAAGCGTGCAATTATTAAATAGAAAGGTTGTAAGAATGGGCATTGTAGTAATAGGGCCAGTCTTCGTAGACGTTAAAGGTTATCCATTAAATACATATATTCCTGATGGACGTAACAAAGGAGAAGTTGAAACAGTACATGGCGGTGTATCAAGAAATATTGTTGAAGATTTAGCAAATCTTGAACTGCGCCCAACTTTTTTAAGCCTTGTTGATGAATCGGGAACAGGTATGGATGTAGTTGCAAAGCTTGATCGTCATAAGGTAAATACAAAATACGTAAGAAGAGTCCCTGATGGAATGGGAATGTGGCTTGCAGTATTTGATAATACCGGAGATGTCGTAGCATCCATTTCTAAAAGACCAGATTTTAGACCTGTACTTGAAACAATAGAAAAGTACGGAGATGAAATCTTTGCAAATTGTGATAGTATTTCTTTGGAAATTGATACTGATAAAGATATAGTAAAAAGAGTATTTGAGTTTGCAAAGAAATATAATAAAGACATCTATGCAGTAATCTCTAATATGAGTATTGCTATCGAAAGAAGAGATTTCTTTAAAGACGTAAAATGCTTGGTATGTAATGTCGAAGAAGCAGGCATTCTCTTCTCTGAAGATTACATGCAGCTTGCCCCGGCAGAAATGGAAGAAGTTCTTGTCGATCGAATTGAAGCTGCAAAGATTTCTAACATGGTAGTAACCATGGGTGCTCAGGGTGCGGTATATGCTAACGCAAATGGCGAACATGGGCATTGCCCGGCACTTAAGGTTGATGTGGTTGACACGACAGGCGCTGGCGATTCATTCTTTGCTGGTGTTTGTGCAGGAATGACATATGGCAAGAGCTTAGAAGAAGCCTGCCAGATTGGTGTTAGACTTTCTGCTTCAGTTATTCCTTCTGTAGAAAATGTTTGCCCAAGATTCCTTCCAGAAGAATTGGGTTTAGATATAAAGATTGATGAGTAATATTATGAAAAAGACAAACGAAGAAGTTGCACAAAAATTAACAGAAATGCTTGAGTCTCGCAAAGATTTGCCTGAAGATTGTTTCTCTGCAAAAATTAATAGAGAATTTGTTTCTTGTGATGTGGAAAAACTTTGCGCAGATTATGTATTTACAGTTCCTAAATTTGCAGTAAATCCGATTGGAAGTGCACATGGTGGTTTTATTGCTGGTTTGCTTGATGATTGTATGGCACATACTATTATTGCTTTTGCTATTGATGAAGGCATTATTACTACATCAGACTTGCAAATGAATTACATAAAAGCTGCAAACTATGGAGATAAGGTTAATGTTCATATTGAGCTTAAACATGTTGGTAAAAGAACAATAATTGTATCAGGTGAAATGCGTAGAAATGGTGAATTGCTAAACTTTGGAACAGCAAATTTTGCAAAGATTCCTACGCCGGCAATAATGGAAAAGGGTGGTAAAAATGATTAAGGTTGATATTTTTTCTGGTTTTTTAGGTGCTGGTAAAACAACATTAATTAAAAAACTTATTAAAGAAGCGTATGCTGGCCAAAAGATTGTTTTAATTGAAAATGAATTTGGCGAAATTGGTATCGATGGCGGTTTCTTAAAAGATGCCGGAATCGAAATAAAAGAAATGAATGCAGGTTGCATTTGTTGCAGTCTTACAGGGGATTTTAGAACAGCTCTTAAACAAGTTGCGGATACTTATGCTCCGGATAGAATTATTATTGAGCCAAGTGGTGTAGGTAAGCTTTCAGATGTTGCTTCTGCAGTAATGTCTACTGAAGGTGTTGATTTTGAACTAAACGGCCTCGTAACAATTGTTGATGCGAGCAAGTGCAAAATGTACATGAAAAACTTTGGAGAGTTTTTTGACGACCAAGTATCATTTGCACATACAGTAATTTTAAGCAGAACTCAAAAGCTTACAGCAGAAAAAGTTGAAGAGGCTGCAAGTCTTCTTAAAGCAAAGAACGACAAGGCTGCTATCGTAACAGCTGCTTGGGATGCAATTGATGGAAAAGAAATTCTCGCTGCTATTGACGGCAAGGATGCATTAACAGAAGAGCTTCATCATATGATTCACGAACATATGGAAGAAGATGAATGTGATGACCCTGATTGCGAATGTCATCATCACCATCATCATGATCACGACCATGAGCATCACCATCATCACCACCATCATCATGATGCTGATGAAGTGTTTACAAGCTGGGGCGTTGAAACAGCAAAGAGATATACTGAAGATGAAATTAAGACTGTTCTTAAAGACTTTGAAGATAATGAAAAGTTTGGTTTCATTTTAAGGGCTAAAGGCATTGTTGAAAGCAGCAATGGAACATGGATTCACTTTGACTATACACCAGGTGAAGTTGATATTAGAACAGGCAGCGCTGCATTAACAGGTATGCTTTGTGTAATTGGATCTAACCTTAACGAAGAGGCAGTAAGAGAGGAATTTAAATTATAATGGAAAGAGAAATTCCGGTTTATTTATTTACAGGCTTTTTAGAAGCTGGTAAAACCCAGTTTATGCAGGGAACATTAGAAGACCCTCGTTTTTGCGATGGCGAGAATACTCTTATTCTAATGTGCGAAGAGGGTGAAATCGAATTAGACCCACCTAAGTTCTGTGATAAGAATACATATATAGAAGTGATTGACGATGCGTCACAGCTCGCAGTTGAAGACTTAACAAAATTAGTTGAAAAGTATGATGCCAAAAGAGTTTTGATTGAATATAACGGTATGTGGGACATGGAAGAATTATTCTATGGCATGCCAGACAACTGGATTATTTACCAGGAATTTATGTTCGCAGATTCGACAACTTTTGTTCAGTATAATGCCAACATGCGTCAGCAAGCATTTAACAAGTTAAAAACTTGCGATTGTATTGTGTTTAACAGATACAATGATTCAATAGACCGTATGGAACTTCATAAAATAGTAAGAGGTGCAAACAGACGCTGCGATATTGTCTATGAGCGCCCTGATGGAAGTGTAATTCCGGATGATATTGTTGATCCATTGCCATTTGATCTTAATGCCGATGTCGTTGAAATAGCTGATAAAGATTATGCTATTTGGTATCGCGACATGGACGAAGAAATGGATAAGTATGATGGTAAGGTTGTAAGGGTTAAAGGTATTTGTGCTAATTCAAGCAAGCTTCCGGCTGGAATTTTTGTAATAGGCCGTGAAGTGATGACCTGCTGCGAAGCAGATATTAAACCTGCAGGCCTTGCATGCGAATATAATGGGCCAAAACCTGCTCCAAGGTCTTGGGTGATGATAACAGCAAAGATTTCTATTAAGAAGACAAAAGCATATGGAAATAAAGTTGGTCCGGTTCTTGTTATTCAAAAACTCGAACCAGCAGAAGAGCCAGAAGAAACAGTGTGCACATTTTATTAGAAATAAAAAAACAGGTTTGCAAATGCAAACCTGTTTTATTTTTTTAATTATAAATCCCAAGATCTATCTACTAACATAGCTGCGCAAGCTGCGAGTGATAAGAATGAGTGTTCAACTGAATCAGATCTTGAAGAAATGGCAATTGGGACCTTTGCGCCAACGAGAACGCCATAACCTGTAGCATCAGCATTGTGTTCAAGAATCTTAACCATAAGGTTGCCTGCAAGAAGGTTAGGAGCAACGATGCCATCGAAATCTCCGCAGAATGGGCAATCATAGCCTTTAAGCCTTGCAGCTTCTTTGCTCATAATAAGGTCGTAAGGAATTGGACCAACTAATTCGCAATCTGCAATAGGTGTTTCTTTATGTTCTTTAACTAATGTCTGAGCTTCTACTGTATCTCTCATCTGGAAGCTTGGTGTTTCAACGAGTGAAAGTAAAGCAATGTTAGGGTGCTTGTGACCTGCAACATTGAGTACTCTTACGATGTTTCTTGCAACACATCTTCTTTGTCTAAGATCTGGGTTAACAAGAAGTGTTACATCAGAAATAGCAAGGTTCTTTTTATATTCAGGAACATGTAATACTACAACGTGTGAAACAACTTTATTTTCTTTCATAAGTTTATTTGACTTATGTAATACAGGAAGTAAGAAGTCTCTTGTTTGTGTATTACCACGCATGATACAATCTGCTTTTCCGGCATTAATCATATCGATTGCGTACTGAACTGGGCTTGTACCATCATTAACAGGCTGAATGTCATACTTTTCATGATCGTATCCAAGCTTTGTAACCATTTCTCTGATTTTTTCGAAGTTACCAATGAGGATTGGTTCTACAAAGCCTTGCTTTTCTGCTTCAAAAGCACCTCTTAAGATGTTTTCTGCATCAGCACCAGCAATAGCAACTCTCATAGGTTTTGTGTTTTGTTTAGCTTTTTCAATAATACCGCTAAATGGTGTTAAATATTTTTCTTCCATAGTTCTACTCCTATAATTATTTACTACCAGTTCAATTTTACCATACTTTATCTCTTTTGTGTTATAATTTACGTATATGAATATTAGTATTATTTGTGTAGGAAAACTCAAAGAAGATTATTGGAAAGAAGCTTGCCAAGAATATATAAAAAGGCTTGGAAGGTTTGGAAAAATTGATGTTATCGAGCTTTCAGAGAGTAAATCTGACAATATTGACGAAGAAAGCACTGAAATCATATCTCATTTACCAAAAAATGCCTATATTATAGCTCTTGATGTAAATGGAAATGCTTTTTCCTCAGAAGAGTTTGCTGCTAAAATAGAAAATCTGGCGATCGATGGGGTAAGCCATATAGCTTTTATTATTGGCGGTTCAAATGGTTATAATGACACTGTGAGAAAAGCAGCTAATGTTAGACTTAGCTTTTCAAGTTTTACTTTCCCTCACCAAATGATGAGAGTGATTTTACTTGAGCAAATATACAGGGCATTTAAAATTAATGCTAACGAAAAATATCATAAATAAGGAGATCAAATGAAACCTGTATCAGAAGAAGAATATAAAGTAATGCAAGAAAGAAACTGGGCATGGGCTAATGATTTGATTCAAAAGCAATTAGATGATCCTCGTCCGGCAGTAAGGCATTTTACTAATAGACCAATAATTAGTATTAAAGACATGTTTGAAAGTAGTCATGAATTATACAAAGATAACATTGCCTTTTATACAAAATTTCAAAAGGGTCCATATACAACCATTACATATGATCAATACTATAATGATGTAAATGCACTGGGGACAGCTTTTATTAATCTTGGATTAAAAGAAAAAAGAATTGCTGTAATTGGTGAAACTCAATATATGTGGGGTGTCGCATATTTGGCAACAATGTGTGGAACCGGTGTCGTTGTCCCTTTGGATAAGGAACTTTCTTATGACGATTTAAAAAATTTAATTAAAGAATCAGAAGCCTCTGCGGTAGTATTCGATAAAAAGCGTGAATCCATCTTTATTAAAATGATGGAAGAAGGTGACACAAAGCTGGAATTATTAATTTCCCAAGATAGACGCGAAGCCGAAGACAATATTTTATCTCAGTGGGCACTTATCGAAGACGGTAAAAAACTTATCGCTAATGGCGATAGAAGATTTATTGATGCGCAAATTGATCCCGAAGAAATGTCAGTATTGCTTTTTACTTCCGGAACAACCGGAATGGCAAAAGGCGTAATGCTTTCTCATAGAAACCTTTGCGCAGATTTAATAATATCTCCTACATTGGTAAATTTCGATAAAACTGATGTTTTCTTTAGCATATTACCAATTCATCATACATTTGAATGTACATGCGATTTCCTTATTCCAATATATAAAGGTTCTGCAATTGCCCATTGTGAAGGTCTAAAGTATATTGTGAAAAACATACAAGAAGTGCATCCGACTATTCTGCTTTGTGTGCCAGCAATAGCAGAAGCACTTCATAAAGCAATTTGGAAAGGAATAAGAGCAAAAGGCAAAGAGCAAACTGTAAGAAAAGCAATAAAAATTTCCAATGCAGCAAAGAAGCTTCATATTGATCTCACTGGAAAATTGTTTAAAGATATTAAAGCAACTTTAGGTGGAAATCTGAGATTGATGATTTGCGGCGGTGCTGCAATTAATCCGCAAATACTTGAAGACTTAAATTCATTTGGAATTATGGCATTTCAAGGTTACGGTTTAACAGAAGCCTCCCCTATGGCAGCTTTAAACCCGGATTTGAAATATAAGTATGCGTCAATTGGTCTTGCTTTTCCTGGAACAAAAGTAAAGATTGCAAACCCTGCAGAAAATGGTATCGGGGAAATTTGTGTTAAGGGCGATAACATTATGCTTGGTTATTATAAAAACCAAGAAGCAACTGACGAAGTTCTTAAAGATGGATGGTTTTATACAGGCGATTTAGGCTACATTGATGATGAAGGATATATCTTTATTACCGGAAGAAAGAAAAATGTTATTATCACTAAAAACGGTAAAAATGTTTTCCCTGAAGAACTTGAATATCAGCTTTCAAATTATGATGTAGTTTTAGAATCGATGGTATTCCAAGATGAATCGGGTAATAAGGATGACGATGTAATTGTTGCCGGAATTTATCCAGATTGGGCCGCAATAAAATCTGCTCTTGGTGATCTTGCAGAGAGTGATGAAGAGGTCGTTAAGTATCTTTGGACTATTGTTGATGAGATAAACGAAACAAACCCACCATATAAGATGATTAAGAGAATTAATCTTCGTCATACAGAATTTATTAAGAACACTTCGAAAAAGATTAAGAGATTTGAAGTCGAAAATAAAAAATCTAATTAAATCAAATGAGGGCCGTTATTGGCCCTCTATTTTGATGCCTTCAGTGTTATGCCTTTTTCCCTAAAGAAGGCCATTAATTCTTCTTCTGAATAAAGAACAAACTAAATAAGAGAATCCTCTATGGCATCAAAGAAATGCTCAGGGGCCAATTGGTTATCATTAAATTTCTTGATAGTATCAATAATAAAATCTTTGTTAGACGAAACATCAAGGACGCATTGGGTAATTTTGTCATTTTCTTTGCAGGCTATGCCATAAGTGCATACTGTTTCATCTTCAATTACAACTTTTGTTTCCGTTATTTCATAATAAACCATTAGTTCTCCTTTTCTGGCATAACACCCAATGTTAGTGTAAAATATTTGTGGAGTTTTTGAGGATACT